>NZ_JARVII010000007.1:0-103999 GCF_029813755.1 Ottowia cancrivicina
CTCTGGCTGGCCAGAGCCGCACCACCTGAAAAAGCGTTTATCTTGCTCCTTGATTCGTAGCATGAAGTCCCGGTGGAATGGGCGCTGGAGCCGTTTTCAGGCCATTGAATCTGCTTCTGTTTTCGAGAGCCTGTTCAAAATCTGGCCGCAAGAGCACGCCATGCGCGGCGCCAGCACTGTTCCAAAGAGGCTGTCCCCCCTTTTCCTGAGCTTCTCCCGCAGGGGAAAAGCGGCCAGAGAAAGCCAAAAGCGAAAGCCTGAAGCGCCCGCAAGCCAGTGCGCCCGCGCAGGCCCGGAAAAGGAAGGGTAAAAGGCTTGAATCTGCTACCAAACCAATAGCACGAGGTCCTAGTGGAATCTGCGCAAACGCCGTTTGGAAGCCCTCCAAATTTGCTCCTTTTTCTGATGAAAAACCACTCGCCCGCAGCCCCCTCGCCATCGCCATGAAAGTGAAAACCGCCCATGACCGGCGCGCCTGACACCGCCGCGCCCGCCGCCCGCGTGACCGCCGCCATCATCGGCGCCGGCCCGGCGGGGCTGATGGCGGCGCAAGTGCTGTCGCAGGCGGGCGTGCCTGTGGACGTGTTTGACGCCATGCCCTCCGCTGGCCGCAAATTCCTGCTGGCGGGCAAAGGCGGGCTGAACCTCACGCACAGCGAGCCGCTGCCCGCCTTCATCCGCCGCTACGGCGCGCGGCAGGCCGAAGCAGCCGCCTGGCTGCAAGCCTTTGGCCCGCAGGCCGTGCGCGAGTGGGCGGCGGCGCTGGGCGTGGCCACCTTCGTAGGCACATCGGGCCGCGTTTTTCCGCAAGAGATGAAAGCCGCCCCCCTGCTGCGCGCCTGGCTGCGCCGCCTGCGCCAGCCCGCCAGCGGCGGCGCGCCCGTGCGCCTGCACATGCGCCACCGCTGCGTGGGCGCGCGGCCCGCCGCGCCGGAAGCGCCTGGCCAGGCGGGCGCAGGCGTCATCTTCCGCCTTGAAACGCCTGACGGCGCGCGCTGCGTGCAAGCCAGCGCGGGCCTGCTGGCGCTGGGCGGCGCGAGCTGGCCGCGCCTGGGATCGGACGGCGCGTGGACACGCTGGCTGGCCGCGCCCGGCGTGGCGGATCTCATCGCCCCCCTGCGCCCGGCCAACTGCGGATTTGACGCGGCAGGCCCCGGCGGCTCCGGCTGGTCGCCCTATTTCGCGCAGCGCTTTGCGGGCCAGCCGCTCAAATCCGTGGCCCTGCGCGTCACGGCCCCCGGCGCAGGCCCGCAAGGCGCGGCGCTGTTTGAGCGCCAGGGTGAATTCGTGGTCACTGCCGCCGGCGTGGAAGGCAGCCTCATCTACGCCGCCAGCGCCCTGCTGCGCGAAACCATCGCCGCCCACGGCCACGCCGTCTTCTGGCTGGATCTGCTGCCCGCCCGCAGCGCCGCCCAGGTGCAGGCCGCCCTGCTCGCGCCGCGCGGCAGCCAGAGCCTGGCCAGCCACCTGCGCAAAAAACTCCGGCTGGACGCCATCAAAACCGCCTTGCTGCACGAGCTGCTGCCCCGCGCCGCCCTGCGGACGGGCAGCGAAAGCGAAGCCGCCGGGCTGGCCGCCGCCATCAAGGCCCTGCCCGTGCGCCTGACCGCCCCCCGCCCCGTGCAGGAAGCCATCAGCACCGCTGGCGGCGTGCGGCTGGAGCACCTGACAGACGGCCTCATGCTGCGCCGCTGGCCGGGCCTTTTCTGCGCGGGCGAAATGCTGGACTGGGAAGCGCCCACCGGCGGCTACCTGCTCACCGCCTGCCTGGCCAGCGGCCACGTGGCCGGACAGGCCATGCGCCGCTGGCTGCAAGCGGGGCCGGGAGCAGATTTCACCAGCCAGACAGCGACAAAAACAGGAGCAAATTCAGGTGGGCTTTAAACCTGCCTCGCGCACATTCCTGTAGGACCTCATGCTATGGATACAGGAGCGAATCGAGGCCATCCAGCGGGCCATGCCCGCCACTGCCTGACGCTTTGCTGGGCGCGCCAGAGTGCAGCGTAGCGGCCATCTTTTGAGCCGTCTTGCCGCAGCAGCTTCCGTGCGCGTCCGGGGCTGCACTTTTCAAACCTCACGGACAGCGGCCGCAAACAAAGCCCTCAGGCCCGCGCGCGCCGCGCCTGCACGGCTTCGGCCAGCACGTTGATGAGCGCCTCGGAATCGTCCCAGCCCAGGCAGGCGTCGGTGATGCTCTGGCCGTATTCGAGGGTGGCGGGGTCGTCCTGGCCGGGAGTGAATTTCTGCGCGCCGGCGCGCAGGTTGCTTTCCAGCATCACGCCGCTGATGCGGCGCGAGCCTGCGCTGATTTGGCGGGCCAGGTCGTGCGCCACATCCAGCTGTTTTTCGTACTGCTTGCTGCTGTTGGCGTGGCTGCAATCGACCATGAGCGTTTCGGGCAGGCCGGCGGCGGCCAGCTGCTGGCAGGCGGCCTGCACGCTGGCGTCGTCGTAGTTGGGCTGCTTGCCGCCGCGCAGGATGAGGTGGCAGTCGGGGTTGCCCTGGGTGTGCACGATGGCGACCTGCCCACTCTTGCCTACGGAGAGAAAGTGGTGTCCGCGCGAGGCGGCCTGCACGGCGTCGATGGCGATTTTCACGTTGCCGTCAGTGCCGTTTTTGAAGCCGATGGGCGCCGAAAGGCCGCTGGCCAGCTCGCGGTGCACCTGGCTTTCGGTGGTGCGCGCGCCAATGGCGCCCCAGCTGATGAGATCGCCAATGTATTGCGGCGAAATCACGTCCAGGAACTCGCTGGCGGCGGGCATGCCCAGGCGGTTGATGTCCAGCAGCAGCTGGCGCGCAATGCGCAGGCCCTCGTCGATGCGGCAGCTCTCGTCCAGATACGGGTCGTTGATCAGCCCTTTCCAGCCGACGGTGGTGCGCGGCTTTTCAAAGTACACGCGCATCACGATTTCCAGCGCGCCAGCGTGGCGCTCGCGCAGCGGCTGGAGGCGGCGGGCGTAGTCCAGCGCGGCGGCGGGGTCGTGAATGGAGCAGGGGCCGATGACCACGAGCAGCCGGTCATCCGCGCCCTGCATGATGCGGCGCGTGCGCTCGCGCGTGGCGGCCACCAGGGTTTCGGCGTGCGTGCCGTTGATGGGGAAAAAGCGGATCAGGTGTTCGGGCGGGGGCAGCATGGCAATGTCCTTGATGCGTTCGTCGTCAGTCGGGCCGGTTTTCTCGTAGGGCAAACGCCAGGACGGGGCATTGCGGGGCATCGTGGTTCTCCTTGCAAGACATGAATGGATGAAATGGACATGAAAAAACCGCCGGGCTTGTGAGGCTCCGGCGGTTTCGGGTGAATGTGATCGGGAAGCTTTGCGGCGCGCTTTCAGCAACAGGCCTGCCTCTCGTCCGCCGGGGACAGAGAAAACCAGAACCAAAACCAGAAAGCGCGGCTGAAAGTCATAGGCGGCGGACTCTAGCACACCGGCGGCAGCCCCCTGCCCTGCTCATGGCCAGACGCTGAACAGGGGCCGGGAGGCAAAGAACCAAGGGCTGGCAGAAGAAAATGACAGGGTCGAATTCGCTCTTGTATCCATAGCATCAGGTCCTAGTGGAATGAGCGCAGACGCCTATTTTCGGGCAGCTTAATTCGCTCTCTTTTTCTGCATTGATTCGAAGCGCCCGAAGCAGCGCTTTTCGCGCCCACGGACGGACTTTGAGCAAGCTCTTGCGCGCCGCAAGTCAGCGGAACAGCCCTTCCACCCTGGGATCAGTTTGCACGTCGATTTCTTCGGAGAGCATGAGGGTGTAGGACGCCTCGTCCATGAGCTTTTGCGAGGTCTTGGCGGAGCCTTCCAGGTTCACGGCCACCACCATCACGCGCGTGCCCAGGCCGTTGAGCTTGCGAATGAGCGGCACGAAGTCCGAATCGCCCGAGACGAGCACCACCACATCCAGGTTCTTGTGCGCGGCCAGGTCATAGGCTTCCAGCGCCATCCAGACGTCGATGCCTTTTTCTTCGGGCGGATCCAGCGCCTCGTTCATGGGGTGATAGTGCGCCACGATGCTGGAGTGCATCAGGATCTGGTCCTGAAAGCGGTCCACTTCCAGTTGCTTGACCGGGTCTTTCATGGCCTGCACGGATTTGAGCGAAAAGCGGCCCCTGAAAAAGTGTGCTTCGGTGATTCTGCAAAGGTCGGCGTTGCCGTCCGTTTCCAGCCTGGCCACGCGCGCGCGAATGAAGTCGTGCAGTCCGTCTATCGAAAGGTAGCTGCTGCGCTCGTGGCGGTGTTTGTAATGGTTGCTGATGCGCCAGAAAAAGGTGCCGTCGTAAAAAATGCCAATACGGATCATGGAGCTTGGTTTGGTTTTCATCTCTTTTGGGAATTTGCCGGGTTTATGGTTTGGAATGAGCCAGAAAAACCAAGGCCGGGAAATTCACATTCCCGGCCTTGAATGAATATTTTCCCTGCGGATTATTCAGCGCGGTAATTCGGCGCTTCCTTGGTGATTTGCACGTCATGCACGTGCGATTCGCGAATGCCGGCGGCGGTGATTTGCACGAATTCGGCCTTTTCGCGCATTTCCTCAATGGTGGCGCAGCCGCAGTAGCCCATGCTGGCGCGCAGGCCGCCGGCCATTTGGTAAATGATGGCGACCACGCTGCCTTTGTAGGGCACGCGGCCTTCAATGCCTTCGGGCACGAGCTTGTCGGCGTTAGGGTTGCCGGTGCTGCTTTCCTGAAAGTAGCGGTCGGCGCTGCCTTGCTGCATGGCGCCAATGCTGCCCATGCCCCGGTAGCTTTTGTAGCTGCGGCCCTGAAAGAGCACGATTTCGCCGGGCGCTTCTTCGGTGCCGGCAAACACGCCGCCCATCATCACGGCATGCGCGCCGGCGGCCAGGGCCTTGGCGATGTCGCCGCTGTAGCGCACGCCGCCATCGGCGATGAGGGGCACGCCCGTGCCTTTGAGCGCCGTGGCCACGCTGTCGATGGCCGTGATTTGCGGCACGCCCACGCCCGCAATCACGCGCGTGGTGCAGATGCTGCCCGGGCCGATGCCGACTTTCACGCCATCCGCGCCCGCCTCGGCCAGCGCGCGGGCGGCGGCGCCGGTGGCGATGTTGCCGCCAATCACATCGACTTGCGGCCAGTTGTTCTTGACCCAGCGCACGCGCTCGATCACGCCCTTGCTGTGGCCGTGGGCGGTATCGACCACGATGGCGTCCACGCCGGCTTTGACCAGCGCTTCCACGCGCTCTTCGGTGCCTGCGCCCACGCCCACGGCGGCGCCCACGCGCAGGCGGCCTGAAGCATCGCGCGCGGCATTGGGGAAGGTGGTTTGCTTGGTGATGTCCTTGACGGTGATCAGGCCCTTGAGTTCAAAGGCGTCATTGACCACCAGCAGGCGTTCCAGGCGGTGCTTGTTGAGCAGCTGCTTGGCCTCTTCCAGCGTGGCGCCTGCGCGCACGGTGATGAGGCGCTCGCGCGGCGTCATGATTTCGCGCACGGGCATGTCGTAGCGGGTTTCAAAGCGCAAATCGCGCCCGGTGACGATGCCCACGACCTTGCCGTGGTCCACCACCGGAAAGCCGCTCACGCCCAGCTCGTGCGACAGATCGCTGACTTGCCGCACGGTGTGCTCGGGCGTGATGACCACCGGATCGCGCAGCACGCCCGATTCATGGCGCTTGACTTTGGCCACCTGCGCGGCTTGCTCCTGCGCCGTGAGGTTTTTGTGAACGATGCCCATGCCGCCTTCTTGCGCCATGGCAATGGCCAGGCGCGCTTCCGTCACCGTATCCATCGCGGCGGACAGCAGCGGCAGATTCAGGCGGATGTTGCGGGTGAGCTGGGTGGAGAGATTGGCGTCCTTGGGCAGGACCTGGGAGAAAGCTGGCACCAACAACACATCGTCGAAGGTGAGCGCATTGCCGATCAGGCGCATGGGGTATGGCTCCGCAAAAAATGAATTCTACTTGCGGCCTCCAAGCACACGCATGCAGCACGCGCATGCCGCCAGATTCAACCCGTTTCTGCGCATTACGGCACATTTGCCCCGCTAAACGGGCATTGGCGCGCGGCCAGGCGCGACGCACAATAAGCGCCTTCATTGACCCAGAGCCTTGCAGCCCCATGAAACTCACCGTCCGCGCCCTTGCCGCCGCCTCCTTCGCTGCCCTTGCCTTGGCAGCCAGCCTTCCGGCCCATGCCCAATACCAGTGGATTGACGGCAGCGGCCGCCGCGTTTTCAGCGACCAGCCGCCGCCGCCCGGCACGCCGCAGAAAAACATACTCAAGCAGCCCGCCGCCCGCCCCGCTGCGCCCGCCCCGGCGACGGACGAAGCCGAAAGCAGCGCCGCCGATAGCACGGCCGCCCCAGCCGCTGCGCCCCAGGCATCCACACCTCAGGCCGCTGCGCCAGCAGCGCAAGACAAGGCGCTACAGGAAAAGCTGAAAAAAGCCGAAGCCGAAGAAGCCGCCAAGAAGAAGGCGGAAGCCGACCGGCTGGCCGCCCAGAAGGCCGAAAACTGCAAGCGCGCCATCTCGGCCAAAGCCCTGCTGGATTCAGGCCAGCGCATCATGCAATCAGACGGAAAAGGCGGGCGCTCCTTCATGAGCCCCGAACAGCGCGCCGCTGAAACCAAGCGCATCGAAGAAGTCATGCGCAACGACTGCAATTGAGCGCCTGTTCAGCACCTGTTCAAAGCGCCCGCGCTTGCATGCCAACCGCCTCTCGCAGGCGGTTTGTTTTTGCAGATGACGGCTGCCTGTGCGGCAGATGAGCGGAGCAAACGAAGCAGAATTTATTTGCCTTTTTGCTTCTTAATCAATAGCAATATCTCGGCGCAGATAAAGCGCAATCCCCATTTTTTGACTGCCTGAATTTGCTTCCTGTTTAATAGCAAGCCAGCTTTGAAGAGGCCGTCCCGCCTCCCTCAGACCATCCCCCCGCATGAAAAACCCAGAACTGCTGCTGCCCGCCGGCAGCCTTGAAAAAATGCGCGCCGCCTATGACTTTGGCGCCGACGCCGTTTATGCCGGCCAGCCGCGCTACAGCTTGCGCGCGCGCAACAACGAATTCCGGCTGGAACAGCTGGCCCAGGGCATCGCCGAGGCGCACGCGCGCGGCAAAAAATTCTTTGTCACCAGCAACCTTTATGCGCACAACGACAAGGTGCGCAGCTACCTGCGCGATCTGGAGCCTGTGATTGCGCTGGGGCCGGACGCGCTCATCATGGCCGACCCCGGCCTGATCATGCAGGTGCGCGAGAAGTGGCCGCACGTGCCCATCCATTTGAGCGTGCAGGCCAACACCACCAACTGGGCCGCCGTGCGCTTTTGGCAAAGCGTGGGCGTGGCGCGCATCATCCTCTCGCGCGAACTCAGCCTGAAAGAAGTGGAGCAGATTCGCCAGGCCTGCCCCGGCATGGAGCTGGAAGTGTTTGTGCACGGCGCGCTGTGCATGGCCTACTCGGGCCGCTGCCTGCTTTCGGGCTACTTCAACCGGCGCGACCCCAACCAGGGCACCTGCACCAACGCCTGCCGCTGGAACTACGCCACGCACGAGGCCGACGTGGACCCCAACACCGGCGAAGCCCTGGCGCAAGGCGCGCGCCTGGCGGATTTCAGCTTCGCCAGCGAGCAAGAGCGCGCCGAAAAAGCCGCCAATGAAGCCGTGCATGACGGCGCCATGCCAAGCGCCACCGGCCAGCAGCGCCATCCCAAAGCCGACAAGGTCTATCTCATCGAAGAAGAAGGCCGCCCCGGCCAGCTCATGCCCATCATGGAAGACGAGCACGGCACCTACATCATGAACAGCAAGGACTTGCGCGCGGTTGAACTGGTAGAGCGCCTGTGCCGCATTGGCGTGGACTCGCTCAAGATCGAAGGCCGCACCAAAAGCCTGTATTACGTGGCTCGCACCGCGCAGGTGTACCGCCGCGCCATCGACGACGCCGTGGCGGGCCGCCCCTTCAACCCCGCCCTCATCACCGAGCTGGAGGGCCTGGCCAACCGGGGCTACACCAGCGGCTTTCTGGAGCGCCACCCCATCCAGAGCTACCAGAACTACGAAACCGGCCACTCCACCTCCACCCGCAGCCAGTTCGTGGGCGAAGTGCGCGCCTGTGCGGACGGCTGGGCCGAAGTGGAAACCAAAAACCGCTTCGCCGTGGGCGACCTGATCGAAATCATCCACCCCGCTGGCAACCGCACCTGCCGCCTGGCGGCCATGAAAAACGCCGAAGGTCAAAGCCTGCAAGTGGCCAGCGGCAGCCCCTTACGCGTGTGGATTCCGATGGACGGCCCGGCCGATGGCGCGCTGATTGCCCGCGTATTCGAGCCACAGGCCGCATGAATCCGGTTGAGGCAAAGGAGCGCGCGACGCCTTCAGATGCTGTCCGCCATCCGGCCGTGAGAGGCGAAAGCGCAGAAATCGGAATGGGGCAGCAAAGCGCAAACTGAAGACGGAGCTTGCAGCCCGCTGAGAATTTGCAAGGCCCACGAGCGCCCGAGTCCGCGCTTTTGCGCACCCCGGACAGAGGGCAATCAGGTTCCAGACGGCTTCCGCCCGCCAGATCACACCAAAAAGAAGAGCAAATCTGAAGGGTGAAAAATGCCGCCTGGCGCAGTTTCCACTAGGACATTATGCTATGAATCAAGGAGCAAATGATGCAGGACGCTGCCCCCTGCGAAGCGCCCATTCCGGCCAGCTTTTTTGCGCCTTGCTGGCGGAGACCAAACAGGTTTTCAGTCCTGCCGGGGTGAAACGCGGGCGACTTCGGAAATGCCGACCACGCCAAAAAACAGGGCGATCAGGCGGTTGAGGTTGGTGAAGGCAACTTTTTTTTCCTGTGCCTGAAGATCGGCCGCCCAGTTGAGCAGCATGCCGGCGGCGGCGAAATCCACGCGCAGCACGAAGCGGCAGTTCAGCTCGACGTAGCGGGCATCGCCGAGGCGCTCGCGGATGGGGGCGAGGATGGCCGTGGGGTCGTCCAGGATTTCGCCGCTGAGCTGGGCGCGCAGGTGGCCTTCGATGAGCTGCACGTCTTCTTGCGGGGCGTGCGTGTCCTGCGCGGCTGCGGCAGGTTCTCCGCCCAGCTCGGCCAGGATGGTTTCGCCTTCGGGCGTCATGGCCGTATAGTGGCAGCGAGGGGCTTGCCAGGCAGGCGGGGAAACTTCGTAGGTGACGCAGTAATTGAGCGCCACAAGGTCGAATTCATCCATTTCCCCCATCAGGCGCAGCAGAGCTAGGCGCGCTGTCCACCACTGCGTGTCGGTGTTGCGGTCTTCGTTGGGGGTTTTTTCGGACAGGATGTCCAGCAGTGCTTCCGTACCGAGGAATTTGATGCGGTCGCCGCTGTCGGCCCAGCGGTGCAGCTGCTCTGTCAGGGCTGGCAGGGCATCAGGGTTGATGCTTTTGAGCGAGCGCCAGTCGATGCGCCAAGGCGGCGTGTTGCGCTTGATGGCGCCTGCCAGCGCGGCCATAGATTGCACGCTGAGCGTGGCGGGCGCAGCCCATTGGGCCAGCGCCGCGCGCACGTTTTTCGGACTGGCGGCATGGCGGGCCATTTGCGCCAGCTTTTCAGGCGTGAGCATGCCCCACTGCGGGGCCGAGCGGCCAAAGCGGCTGGCAAATTCAATGGCGGTTTCGTCGAATTTGGCTTGCTGCGCCGTGGCGCGGTAGAGGTCGAACAGGCATAGCCAAGTGTCTTCATGATCCTGACGCGGGCCGCCTTCGGCAATCAGCGCGCGCAGGCTTTCTTCGGCTCCGGCGGCGTCACCATTGGCGAAGCGGATGGCGCTTTCTTCCAGCTCCGCGTCTTGCGGCATTTCGGCGGAGACTTCCACGTTGAAGTCGCCCATGATGCCGAAGGTGTAGGCGTCGCGGTCTTCTCCTGTGGCGTGCGGAACGTGCTCGTGAGGGGCGTCAGCATGGGTGGGCGGCTCTTCCGCTTTGGTGGCGGGGGCATCCACCAGGGTGTCGTGCTCATCTTCCATTGAAGGCGGAACCACTTCGACCACGCCTTCCGGCAAATGGGACATGGGCACGGTGGCGGCGAAAGCCGTGTTTTCGACGGCGGGCGGAGCATGGGGCGCGGGTTCGGGAGGAGGCGCCTGGGGTTCGGGCGCAGCGTCGTTGCGTGGTTTCTTGAACCAGGCCTGCGCCATCTGTTCTTCGATCTGGTCGATCTTTCTTTCCAGCGTGCGGGCGCGGTGAGGCCGGACGGCGTCAGGGGGAGCGCTGTTCAGGTAGCTGGATGGGCCTGCGTCTGAACTGGAGCTCTTGTTTTTGGCCACTTCGCCACGGCGGATTTTGCGCAGCGTTTCGAACTCGTCGCGGCGCGAGGCGTCGTTGCGGCGTTTGCGCTCGATCATGTCCTTGAGCGCCTGCCGCGTGTCGGACGCATCCTGCCGGGAATCCAGCTGGTCCAGGTCTGACCAGCCGGTGGCCGAGTTCTTGACGAACTTGGCCATCCGCGAGAGCAGGCCGCTGGGAGAGGTGTTCTTGCTCATGGGCGCATTATGCGAACGGGCGCAGGCGGGCGGCCAGCCGGACGCTTACTCGCCAAACATTTTTTGCTTGAGTTCGCGCCGCTGCTGCGCTTCCAGTGAGAGCGTGGCCGTGGGGCGCGCCAACAGGCGGCCCACGCCGATAGGCTCGCCGGTTTCATCGCAATAACCGTATTCGCCCATGTCAATGCGGGCAATGGACTGCTCGATTTTTTTGAGCAGCTTGCGCTCGCGGTCGCGTGTGCGCAGCTCCAGGGCGTGTTCTTCCTCGATGGTGGCGCGATCGGCCGGATCGGGCACAACAATGGTGTCTTCGCGCAGGTGCTCAGTGGTTTCGTCGGCGTTTTCCAGGATGCCGTTTCTCAAGCCAACAAGCTTGTGGCGGAAAAAGGCCATCTGCGCTTCGTTCATGTACTCGTCATCGGGCATGGCAAGCACCTCGGCGTCGGTCAGCTCTTGAGCGGGCTTGTTTTTCCAGTTATCGGCCAGGCGCGGATCTTTCTTGATCAGGGCCGCGGCGGCAGGCTTGGCAGCGGGGGGAGGCAATGTCTTTTTGTGGGCCGAGGACGTTTTGGCCCTGGACTTGACCGTTGCCTGCGCGGGCGGCGTTTGCCGGGTGCTGGCGGCCTTGGAAGCAGTTTTTCCAGCCGTGGTTTTCATGAGGCACTTCTCCCTTGGTTGGAGCCTGGCGCAGGGGCCGGGCGAAAAAATAGGCGGGCGATTGTATAGAGCGTGTCTGGCCCCGAAGCCGGGTTCAGACCAGGCATTGCGACAGCCCTTGTTCAAAGATATCGCGCGGCAAGTCGATGCCGATGAACACCATCTTGCTGACGCGCTTTTCGCCTTCAGCCCAGGCCGGACCCAGGTCGCTGCCCATGAGCTGGTGCACGCCCTGGAAGATGACTTTGCGCTGCACGTCCTTCATCCACAGCACGCCCTTGTAGCGCAGCATCTTGGGGCCGTAGATATTGACGATGGCGCCCAGAAAGTCTTCCAGCCGGGCCGGGTCAAAAGCGCGTTCGGTACGGAAAACGAAGCTTTTCACGTCGTCGTCATGCGCGTGGTGGTGGCTGTGATGCCCGTGCTGGCAGTGGCCATGCGCGTGGTCGCAGCCCTCGTGACCATGGTCATGGTGGCCGTGACCGTGTTCATGGACGTGGCCGTGCTCTTCTTCCTTGAGAAAGTCCGGGTCGATGTCCAGCCGCGTGTTCAGGTTGAAGCCGCGCAGATCCAGCACACTTTTAAGCGGCGCCTGCCCGAAGTGCGTGACGTGCTGCCCCGCGCGCGGGTTCATGTGCGCCAGACGGTGTTGCAGCGCAGCCAGCTCGTCGCCGGACACCAGATCGGCCTTGCTGATGAAGATCTGGTCGGCAAAGCCCACCTGGCGGCGCGCTTCCTGGCGCTCATCGAGCTGCTGCATGGCGTGCTTGGCATCGACCAAGGTCACGATGGCGTCCAGCAGATATTGCTCGGCCACTTCGTCGTCCATGAAAAAAGTCTGCGCCACGGGGCCAGGGTCGGCCAGGCCGGTGGTTTCGATGATCACGCGCTCGAAGTCGAGCGCGCCGCTGCGCTTTCGGGCGGCCAGATCGGCCAGGGTGGCGCGCAAGTCTTCGCGGATGGTGCAGCACACGCAGCCGTTGTTCATCTGAACGATCTGCTCTTTGTCGTCGCTCACCAGAATGTCGTTGTCGATGTTCTCCTCGCCAAACTCGTTTTCGATGACGGCGATTTTTTGCCCGTGCG
Organism: Ottowia cancrivicina; assembly: GCF_029813755.1. Classification (NCBI taxonomy): domain Bacteria; kingdom Pseudomonadati; phylum Pseudomonadota; class Betaproteobacteria; order Burkholderiales; family Comamonadaceae; genus Ottowia; species Ottowia cancrivicina. Next base: position 12,203 of record NZ_JARVII010000007.1, read on the forward strand.
CCTCGGTCAGCACGCGCCGCAGCAGCGTGGTTTTGCCGGAGCCGAGAAAGCCGGTGAGGATGGTGGCGGGGATGAGGGACATTGGATGCACAAGGGCCGGTTTGAAAGGGCGCGGAGTGTACCGCCGCATTCGCGGGCCTGCCTGGCGGTTCGGCATGCCTTGAAACCATGTTTGCAAACGGTTAATACGGCGGCAGGGTTTCTATTGTTTCGATAGCAACGAATCCAGCAACCACGGGCGCAAGCGGCGAATCGGCTTTCTGGCATTGACGAAACGCAACAAGAAGAAATCTGGTTTGCAATACCATTTACAGCTCATCTCTTATAGAGGAGTTGCAAGATGAAACCTTTTCAGACCATTGCCCAATCCATCGGCCTGGCGGCTCTGCTGGCTTTTGGCGCAGCCGCGCAAGCGGCGGATGTGGCGCTCACCCCGAATGAAATGGCGTTCAAGGACGGCCGCGCCGTGCTGGACGACAACAGCGAATTCACCACCAAAACCATCCGCGTCACCATCGAGCCGAACAAGAAGCTGGAGCCGCACGGCCCGAAAGAAGGCTATTTCTTCGTGACCGTCATCAGCGGCACGCTGGAGCTGGGCTTTGGCAAGACGTATGACGAGGCCAAGCTCAAAACCCTGCCGCCCGGCAGCATCTTCACCCACCCGGCCGGGCAGCTGCACTTCGCCAAAACGGGCAAAGACCCCGTGGTGCTGCAAATCACCGTGATCAAGCCCAAGGGCAGCGCCGACAAAAGCGAGCACTGAGCCAGCAGGCGCATTTCCCGCTGTTTCACACGCCATTCGTTTCTTCCTTTCGTTCTTCCGGCTGCCCTCCTCATCGGGACGGGCGGCCTTTTTTCCGCCCAATAGCTGTCATGAGAGCTGTCATGAAACCTTTCATCCCGCACCCGCACGCCCTGGCTGCCGCCTCGGCGCTGGCCCTGGCCGCGCTGTGCACCAGCGCCGCCGCGCAAACATCCGCTTCCAGCGCGCCCAAGAAAGACAAGGCAGACCCCGCGCTGCCAGCCGTGCTCGTCACGGACAAGCAGGAGACCATCGCCGGCCAGGTCAGCGTGGACACGCGCGCTCCCGCCGTGGCCCCGCGCATGACCGACGGCGCTTCGCTGCTCAAGGAAATTCCCAACATGGGCGTGGTGCGCAAGGGCCAGCAGGCGGGCGATCCGGTCTTTCGCGGCCTGGGCGGCTCGCGCCTGGCCATCACCGCCAATGACCAGTTCCTCTACGGCGGCTGCGGCATCCGCATGGACACGCCCACTTCCTACATCAACCCGCAGGCGTATGACGAACTCGTCGTCACCAAAGGCCCGCAAACCGTGCTCAAAGGCCCCGGCCTGGTGGCTGGCGCGGTGGAGTTCGTGCGCCACCCGCGCGTGTACGACAAATTCAGCACCGAGTTCGACGGCGCCCTGTCGTTGGGCAGCTTTGGCTATGTAGACGCTTTTGGCGACTTCGCCGCAGGCAACCCCCTCGTTTCCCTGCGTGCCATCGCCACGCGGGGCAGAAGCGACGACTACAAAGACGGCGACGGCAACGAAGTGCGCTCCTGGTACACGCGCAAGAGCGGCTCGCTCAACCTGGCCGTCACGCCCACCCGCCATTTGCGCTTTGAACTCTTTGCCGACGCCAACCGCAGCAAGGCCAAATTCGCCAGCCTGCAACTGGACTCGGGCAAGACCGACCGCAACTCCTATGGCGCCAAAGCCGAAATCAGCGACATCAACCCCTTGCTGCAAAAGCTCAGTTTCGAAACCGGCTACAGCCACCAGGACATCATCATGGGCCGCCAGTTCCGGGGCCTGCTGGCGGGCGGCAATCCGGACCGCATCACCCGCAACGCCAAGGCCAGCGCCGAACTCGCCTGGGGCGCCAACCGCACCACGGCCGGCCTGGACTGGTACGCCGACGAGCACCGCGCCCGCCGCGCCTACACCAACCTGGCCCGCAGCCGCAGTGAAACCTCCAACAACATCGGCGTCTTCCTTGAAAACCGCATGAACCTGGGCGAAGACCGCGCCTGGGTCGCCGGCCTGCGCCGCGACCGCACACGCGCCACCACCTACCCCGGCTTCTGGTACGGGCCAAACGCCAAACAGCGCAAAAACCGCTACAACCTCACGGCCGCCTTCACCCGCTTTGAATTCGGCCCGCGTCCCTGGCATCACTACGTGGGCCTGGGCTACACCCAGCGCGCCCCCGACTTCTGGGAACGCAACCGCAACCGCGACATCAAGCCCGAAAAAAGCCTCCAGCTTGATGTGGGCACCCGCTATACCGAAGGCAACTTGCGCCTGAGCGGCTCGGCCTTCATCAACCGCATCAATGACTACATCCTCATCTACAAGGACAACCCGCGCCTCAACGACCTGGCGGCCAATTCCTTTGCCCGCAACATCAGCGCCATGCGCTACGGCTTTGAAGCCAGCGCCGACTACGCGCTGCCCGCCAACTTCAAAGTGGGCGGCGACCTGGCCTGGACCTGGGGCCGCAACCAGACCGACCACCGCCCCCTGGGGCAAATCCCCCCGCTGGAGCTGCGCCTGCGCGCCGGCTACGAAACCCAGCAGGCATCGCTCATCGGCGTGATGCGCGCCGCCGCGCGGCAAAACCGCGTCAGCGTGGGCGACGGCAACGTCAATGGCGTAGACATCGCTCCCACCCCCGGCTTTGCCGTCTTTGGCGTGCACGGCCACTGGCGTTTCAACCAGCACGCCCGGCTGAACTTCGGCATCGACAACATCTTTGACCGCACCTACGCCGAGCACCTCACCAAAGCCGTGCAAACGCCCGAGTTCTACAACGGCCTGGGCCTGAACCCCAACGCCGGCTCCACCACCCGCATCAACGAACCCGGCCGCTCCTTCTGGGTGCGGCTGGACATCAAGTTCTGAACCCGCAGGCGGCGAAAAATCAAGGGGCAGAATTTGCTCCTTGGTTCATAGCAAACTTTCCCGTAGAAGCTGCGACAAGGCCCGTTTGACGGGCTTTTTTTCGCTCCTTTTTGTGGATTCCCTGCAATCAGTCTCTCATCACCGGCAATCCTGAATCTGGTGCCGGCCAGCGCCTGCCAGCCTGCCTGGAAATGGTGTGCAATGCTTTATGGTGCGAAACGGACAAGGCCGAACTTGGACGATGCCCTAGATTTTTGTTCACACGACAGAGAAAATGCCGGAGAAGCCCAGTTTTTTTGATGATGAAAAGGCCATGGCAAAAAGTACCAATATTGCCTCCAATATCAACCAGAAAATAATCCGCGCAGCGGTCGAAAAATAGCCGCCAACCGTGAAGGCCAGAGCTTTTCGATTATGGGCGGGGTCTGCCGGGCAAAACGTATTCCAGCAATGAAAACTGGCAGAAAACCATTGACTGGCAATATCAACGGAGCGAAGAAAACAGGACGGACAGATGACAACCAGAAGATGCATGGTCATGGCTTTCTGCCTTATGGGGTTGCATGGCTGTGACATGACGAATATGGAAACCAATCCTGGAAGCGCCGAAATGAAAGTGGCAAAAACTGGCGATGGAAAAATCCGGAACGAGCTTGACCCCATCGTCAAGCGTTTTCCCATGCTGAAAAACGCAAAATCCATCCAATGGACGAGCGGGGTAATGGGAGATCCGGCCATGCCGGGGCCGTCCCTTTACTGGATAGATGCAGTGATCCGGCCAGACGCTGGATTGCTTGAAAAAATCAGCCAACTGGAAGGCCTTGCCCATGCACAGCCGCCGGGTGACACGCACCCGGCCATCCAGCGCCTGATCCCTGAAGGGCGCTATCAGACATCTCCGGAGCTTGACGGACTTTTCACACATGGAACATGGCTGTGCCATGCCTACTTCGAGCCGTCACAAAACCTTGTGCTGCTGCTTGCCAAGGGGCAATAGCAGAGCAAAAGCAGAGCCAGTGTGCAGAGCAAAAATCGAAACCATGAAACGGGCTGATTTGGGCTGATCCTCCTGAGCAAGCGCACGCGTTGGATGCCGTGCTGATTGCCGCGCCGGGTTCGGCCAAGAACAATCGCTCCGCAAACCATGCGGCGGCTGGCGAGCACAGCGGGCCGCCCCACCGCATCATCCACGCCCATGCCCACTCCACTTCCCGCCACACTGGCCCAGGCCCTGGCCCAAGCCGCCGCCAGCGGCCTGCCGCGCCCGGAAGCGCACATGCTGCTGCTGCACGCGCTGGGCCGCCCCGCGCACGAGCGCGCCTGGCTGCTGGCGCACGACAGTGACGCACTGCCCGCAGAGCAGGCCCGCCGCTTCGCCAGCCTGTGCCAGCGCCGCGCGGCGGGCGAGCCAGTGGCCTACCTCACGGGCCGCAAAGCGTTCTACGGACTAGAGCTGCAAGTGGACGCGCGCGTTCTCGACCCGCGTGACGACACCGAAACACTGGTGGACTGGGCGCTTTCGCTCCTGCCAGCCCAAACCCCTTCCCGCCCCTTGCGCGCGCTGGACCTGGGCACGGGCAGCGGCGCCATCGCCCTGGCCCTGGCCAGCCAGCGCCCGCAAGCCGACATCTGGGCCAGCGACGCCAGCGCTGACGCCCTGGCCGTGGCCGCCGCCAACGCCCAGCGCCTGGCCCTGCGCCTGAACCTGCGGCAAGGCGACTGGCTGCGCGCCGTGGCTGACGCGCCCGCGTTTGACCTCATCGTCAGCAACCCCCCCTACATCGCCGAGGGCGACGCCCACCTGCCCGCGCTGGCGCACGAGCCGCGCCTGGCCCTGACCAGCGGCGCGGATGGGCTGGACGCCATCCGCGCCATCATCCACGCCATCGCCCGCGCCGCGCCCGCGCGCGCCCATCTGCGCCCCGGCGGCTGGCTGCTGCTGGAGCACGGCCACAACCAGGCCCCCGCCGTGCGTGCGCTGCTGGCCGCCGCAGGCTTTGCCCGCGTGCAATCGCGCCGCGACCTGGCAGGCATCGAGCGATGCAGCGGCGGGCAATGGCCAGGCAACAAGCCGTCATGAGCGCGAAACGCAGCGGGCGGCTGATTGCCGCCAGGCGCGGGCCGGACGGCTCAAGCAAGTCTTTCAGCTGAGCAAAGCCTGCCCGGCCGCCTCAAAAACAGGAGCAAATTTAAGCAGTCAGAATACCTGCTCTGCGCTTATTTCACTAGGACAGTGTGCTATGAATAAAAGAGTTATAGAAGCCTCTCCTCGCCGCTTATTCAATGCAGCACCTCTCACTGCCCGCTCTTTCTCTTTCCACGGCCCCAAACTGCAGGAAATGCGGCACAGCGGCAACCCGTGTTCGCACTCTTTGCGCCAAGGCTTGGGGCGATGATGGGATATGGGACGGAATTCCAGAAACGGCAGCAACCGCAAAAACCGCGTCAGAACCCGGCTTCGGAAAGCGATGCGCGCAGCGGTTTGCTGTTGCAGCGCCCGCCTCGGAAAAGCGCAGTCTCGGGCGTTCGTGGGCGTTGCAATCCTTGAAAGGCCCATTTCGGTCGGCGCCATGCCTGAAAACTGAAAATCTGGAATAGCCGCGCCGAAAATCTGCCATTCATCCGTCGTTATTCATCCGCCGCTATTTATCCGCCGCTTTCGTGCTGCCGCTCACGCGGCCCCATCGGTTTGATGTTTATCAATCCGGCTGCGAGGCAATTCTTTACAATTGCGTCAAAAAAGCTGCCAGCCGAGCGGCTATCCACGATGAAAACCGCGTCAGGCCCCTGCGTTTCATGGGGCCGTTTTTTCATTGGTGGATTTCTGATGCGCTCCCTCCATTCTCCTTTCTGGCGTTTTTCCGCCTTGGCCTGCGGCATTTTTCTTTTGTTGGGCCAGGCTGCTGCGCAGCAGGCGCAGCAGGCGCAGCGGACGCAGGAAAAAGACAAAGAAAAAGTCCCGAACCTGCCTGAAGTCACCGTCACGGGCACCAGCATGGCGACGGATTTGCAGACTTATCCCGGTTCCGTTTCCGTCGTGACAGAACAGCAACTGGAGGCGGCCAGCACGCCCATTGACGCGCTAAGCAGCGTGCCCGGCGTTTCAATTGGCGATGACTTCGGGCGAGGCCTGGGACAGTCCTTCCATATTCGCGGCTTTGGCTACCAGTCAGAAAACCGCATCATCATCATGCAAGACGGCGTGCGGCGCTCGCTGAGCATGTTTTCCAACCATATTTCCTCATTCCGCTCCGACCCTGATTTGCTCAAGCGCGTGGAAGTGGTTAAAGGCGCTTCATCCATTCAATATGGCGGCGGCGCGATTGGCGGCGTGGTGGACATGGGCATGAAAACCGCCGAAGATTTTGTGCCGGAAGGCAAGGACAGGGGTTTTGCCGCCAAGTTGCGTTATGAGCACAACAATTACCGCGAAGGCTATTTGGCCGGAGCTTTTGCGCCCAAGGACCAGCCTTTTGAATTCATGGCCTATGGCAAGAAAGGCAGGCGCGGCGATCAGGAAATGTCGCGTGTTTGGGGCCATATCAACGGTCAGCCCGCCCGCAAGGTGCCCACGGACGAAGACACAACGGTGGCCTATCTGCAAGGTGGCTTCAAAATCACGCCGGAGCAGAAAATTTCGCTTTCCTATTTTGATTACGGAATGGATGTGGCTACCGTCTGGCAAAATCTGTGGCACAGTAATTACAGCGAAAGAACAGGCCCTGTCATTGGAAAGCTCAAGCAGCAGGACTGGGTGGCCAAATACACATTCAAGCCCATTGCCAATCCGTGGGTTGATTTGACGGCCACAGCATTCCACTCCAAGGGCAGCTATGATCGGCATTATGAACTTCTGCCTATCCAATATGAAAATGAAGACAAGCGCTACGGATTCCGCGTCAAAAATCTCTCCCATTTCGAGACTGGGCGCATCCAGCACCGCTTGCTGCTGGGCGTTGATTATGAGAAGCGCAATGAAGATGCAATGATGCTCAATGACGGTGAGCTGAGTGATTTTGGCTCCATGCCCAATACCTATAACGACACGGGCGTTTATGGCCACATTGAGTCATCGTTTCTGAATGGCGGCGTGATTCTCCAGCTAGGCGGGCGTTATGACCGTTTCGAGCGCAAAGTAGCCAAGCATCAGTATTCGGCCAAGAAATCACATTTTTCTCCGCGCGTAGGCGTTAGCGTGCGTGTGGCGGACGGCTTTTATCTACTCGGCAACTGGGCGGAGGCTTTTCGAGCGCCCACGCCGCATGAAACGCATAGCAACGGGCCGCTGAATCCGCATTATTGGTATCTTCCAAATTACGAGCTGAAACCTGAAACCGCGCGCGAAACGGAAATCGGTTTCTCATGGACGAAAAACGGACTGTGGGCGGCCAATGATTCACTGGAAACCAAGCTGATGCTGTTCAGCGGCCGCGTCAAGAACCTGATTTCGCTGGAACTCGTGCGCCCGAATGAAAAGCCGCCGGAAAGCGAGTCGTATGCCATGTATCTGAATACAGACAGCGTCAAGCGACACGGCCTTGAATGGACAGGCACATATCAACAAGCCTGGGGCAATGTGGGGCTGGGCTATTCGCGCATCCGCCAGACCGACCGCGCCACGGGGCGCAACGTGCCTGGCGCTTTCGCCGACAAGCTCAACCTGCACGGTCACTGGCAGGCGGCGCCGGGCCTGCTGCTGGGCCTGAATGTGAACCATTGGTTCAAGCCCAAGCAGAACCCGGAATCCTTCGTGTCGCAAGGCCGGCGCTACTGGTATGTGCGCAAGGCGTTCACCGTTGTCGATCTGGATGCGCGCTGGCAGCCGCGCCCCTGGGCAAGCGGCCCCTTCGGGCGCGACATGGAAGTGACGTTCGGCATCAAGAACGTGTTTGATGCTTCCTACATGAACGCCTTTGTTGCTGAAACATCCCAGCGCGTGGGCAAGGGCCGCAATATCTATGTGGGCTTGAGCACCCGCTTCTGACGCACAGCCCGGCTGCTTTGCAGGCCGTCCGGCGCTCCCTGTCCAGGGCTGCCGGGCGGCCTGTTTCTGCTTCTATAAAAAGAGCAACCTTTCAAGTCTCTACCAGGACATCAGCTGATTTGAGCGCCTTGAATCCGCTCCTGTTTCAGAAGCAATCTGCGCCCATTTACACGCTGGCGATATGCTGCGCGCCTTTTGCCGCCTGGCCCTTGCCCATGATGATTGCCCTGAACCAGCTGCCCCCCGGCGCGTGGCGCCACGTGCGGGGCGTGCTGACCGATATTGACGACACGCTGACGACCGATGGCGCCATCACGCCCGATGCGCTGGCTGCGCTTGAGGCGCTGCGGGCGGCGGGGCTGCCGGTCATTGCCATCACGGGCCGCCCGGCGGGCTGGAGCGAGCCGTTCGCTCGCACGTGGCCGCTGAGCGCCATCGTGGCGGAAAACGGCGCGGTGGCGCTGGCGCGGCAGGGCGGCGCGCTGCGCAAGTGGTATTTCGAGCCGGATGCCGCGCGCCGCCAGGCCAATTACGCGCGCCTGCAAGCGGTGGCCGCGCGCGTGCTGCGCGAAGTGCCGCTGGCGCGGCTGGCGCAAGACAGCGCGGGGCGCGAGACGGACATTGCCATTGACCACGGCGAGTTCACGCATCTGCCGCCCGCCGCCATTGAGCAGGCCGCCGCGCTGATGCGGGCCGAGGGGTTGACGGCCACGGTCAGCAGCATTCACATCAATGGCTGGATTGGCGGGCATGACAAGCTGGCCGGGGCGCACTGGATCGTGCAGCTGCTGCTGGGCCGCCGCCTGGCGGATGAAATGGCGCACTGGGTGTACGTGGGCGATTCCACGAACGACCAGCGCATGTTCCAGCACTTTCCCAACAGCGTGGGCGTGGCCAACGTGGCGCGCTTTGCGCCGCACATGGAGCACTTGCCGCGCTACGTGGCGCAGGGCGAGCGCGGCGCGGGCTTCGCGCAGGCGGCGCAGGCAGTGCTGCAAGGGCGCGGCTGACCATGCCGGAGGCGGCGGGCAGGCTCCATGCGCATGCAAGATGCGCCCAGATGCGCGCGCAAGAGCGGGCCGCCCGGCTCTTTTCATGTGCGCTGACACGGTTTTATGTGCAGTAAAACCATTTGTCACACAAGGTACACTTGGCCGTTTGCGACCAGGAATTGATTGCGGATTGCCATGAAGGTGGGCAATCCATTGTTGAACGTTACAGGCCATGACTCATCGCTCCACGGTTCTCATCGTCACCCCCGAGCAGACGCGCTCGGTGGAAGTCAATACGCGCCTGCTGCTGTCCATGCGTCCGCTGCTGATGGGGCTGGGCGCCGTCATCGTGGCCTTGCTGGGCGCGCTGGCCGCCATCGGCTGGGGCTACTGGGGCCAGCGGCAGGCGCAAAGCGAGCGCCATCAGCAGGCGCAGGTTGAACATCAGCAGTTGCTGGAAGAACGCGCCCGCGAAATCGAGGCGCTGCGCCAGCAGCTGGAGCAGGCGCGGGACACCCAGTCCGCCGAAATGGCCGCCAAGGCCGCCGAGGTGGACGCCAAGCTGGCCGAGCTGAAAAAGTCCGAGCACATGCTGGCCGAACTGCGCGAATACCTGAAAGCGCGCGGCGTGAACGTCAAGCCTGTCTCCGTCGAGCCGCCCAGGGGCAAGCCCAACAAGGCGGCGGGCGGCCCCGTTTCAAGCCGCGAAGTGCGCCAGGCCCCTGGCCGCCAGGCGGCGGTGGAAGACGCGGGCGACTTGCTGCAAGTGCTGCAATCCGTGCCGCTGGGCATGCCGCACAACGGCCCCATCAGCTCTCGTTTCGGCAACCGCTCCAACCCTTTCACGGGAAAAGGCAGCGAATTCCACGGCGGGCTGGACCTGAAGGGCAGCACGGGCCAGCCCATCCGCGTCACGGCCAAAGGCAAGGTCCACTTCGCGGGCGTGCAGTCCGGCTACGGCAATGTCGTGATGGTGGACCATGCGCACGGCTACAGCACTGTTTATGCCCACCTCTCCAAAATCAGCGTGAAAGCCGGGCAGCACGTGGAAGCGGGCAGCGTCATCGGCCAGCTGGGTTCCACGGGCCGCTCCACCGGCCCGCACCTGCATTACGAGGTGCAGAGCAAGGGCCAGCGCATTGACCCGGAGCAGTTCCTCTCGCTCAACGCGCCCGTCAGAAAGCAGCTTGAAAAGCCCGCCTCCGAGGCCGTGCCCTGAAGCGGCGGCCCCGCCTTTTTCCAGCCGCTCATCCCAGTCTGTTTTTCCCGCCCTTTCCTTTTTTCTCCCAAGCAAGGCAGCAGCATCATGTTCGGTTCCGGCAAAGACAAAAACACCCCCGCGCCTTTCAGCGCCAGCAAGCAGATTGACACCGTGATTGCCGAGCAGTGCACGCTCGAAGGCGATCTCACGGCGCAAAACTCCATCAAGCTCGATGGCCGCATCCACGGCACGCTGCGTTGCGAGGGCAGCGCCGTCATTGGCGAGACGGGGCTGGTCAAAGGCGATGTCTATGCCTCCGATCTGCTGGTGCTGGGCCGGCTCGAAGGCAACGTTCACGCAGGCCGCCTGCATTTGCAGTCCACCGCGCAAATTCAGGGCAACATCGAAGCCGAAACCCTGCAAGTGGACCCGGGCGCGCGCTATCAGGGCAGCGTCACCATGCGTGTTCCCAACGCCGCCTCCACGCCCCTGCTGCCTGGCAGCGAGAGCGCCACGGCCAAGGCGTGAGCGGCCACCGCATTCTTCGCCAGCGCCCTCCGGGGCGCTTTTTCATGCCCGCCGCCTGCCAATCTGCCCGCAAGGCCTCTCGCACAAGACGGGCGCAAGGAATAAGAACCGGCTCGAAGCCTGCCCGTGAGTGCAAAAAGCGCAGCCCCGGGCGCTTTGCCGCGTTTCAGCTCCAAAGGTTTCAGCTCCGGCTCCGGCGGCCCGCTCTGGCGCGCCCGTGCTACAGGAAGGAGCCTGCCAGGCCATATCAAAACAGGAGCAAATTCAGGCCACCAGAAATGCCGTCTTGCGCAAATTCCACTAGGACCTCATGCTATGAATAAAAGAGCGAAACAAGGCCGCGCAGGCTGCAAGGCGCAGGCCGCCCGGAGCCGCGCTTTTTGCACTCACGGGCAGGCTTTGGGCCGGTTTTCAGGCCAGTGCCTGGCGCATGGCGGCGATGGTTTGGGCGTAGTCGCTCTGGCCGAAGATGGCGCTGCCAGCCACGAAGGTGTCGGCCCCGGCGTTGGCCACGCGGCGGATGTTGGCGGGCTTGATGCCGCCATCGACTTGCAGGCGGATGTCGCGGCCTGATTGCTCGATGCGGCGGCGCGCCTGTTCGGTTTTGCGCAGGGCGCTGTCGATGAAGCTCTGGCCGCCAAAGCCGGGATTGACGCTCATGATGAGGATGAGGTCGATGTCGTCAATCAGCCAGTCGAGCACGTCCAGCGGGGTGGCGGGGTTGAAGGCCAGGCCGGGGCGGCAGCCTGCGGCGCGGATGGCCTGCACGCTGCGGTGCGGGTGGGCGCTGGCTTCGGGGTGGAAGCTGATGGTGGCCGCGCCCGCCCGGGCAAAGGCGGCGGCCAGCGCGTCCACGGGCTGCACCATCAGATGCACGTCGATGGGGGCGCTTTGGCCGTCTGGCAGGCGGGCGTGGGGGCGCAGGGCTTCGCAGATCATGGGGCCGAAGGTGAGATTGGGCACGTAGTGGTTGTCCATGACGTCGAAGTGAATCCAGTCGGCGCCGGCGGCCAGCACGTTGCGCACTTCTTCGCCCAGGCGGGCGAAGTCGGCGGAGAGGATGGAAGGGGCGATGAAGTGGCGGGGCGCGGTCATGCGAAGCAGGGCGGGTTGCGGAAGCGGCGGATGAGGCTGCGGGTGAAACCGTGGCCGAAAGGGCCAGTGAAAGGGGCGCATTGTCGCGCCGCTACCATCGTTGCCCATGACAAAAAATGAATTGGCGGGTGGATGAATGGCCCGTTCGCAGCTTGAACTGGTGCGGCATCTGGAAGCGCTGGATGCCAACGCGCCGCGCGTGGAGCGGCATTTGTGGCTGATTGGCCTGCTGGACTGGGTGCGCGGCAGCGCCGATTGGCAAAACCCCAGCGAAGACGAGGTGCAGGCCGTGCTCACGCGCGTGCGTTCGCTGCTGGACGCGGTGGCGGTGCGCCCGCACTGGCGGCAGCGCTGGCGGCGCTGGTGGGCGGTGTTCATCACCACCACGGATGAGACGCCGCTGCTGGCGGATTTGGGCTTTGCGCCGCGCGCGGCTTTCTTGAGCGAGCTGACGCGCCGCCTGCGCAAGAAGCTGCTGCCGGTCACGCCCGATTCGACCGACCAGGCCGATCTGATCTACCTGCTGTTTCCGGGCGAGCTGGACGCGCGCTGGCTGCGCGCGCTGGACAAGGAAACGGCCCGCCGCATGGGCGAGCTGCTGTTTGACGAGGAGCCGCCTGGCCCCGGCAGCGCCGCGCAATACGACTACGCCGAGCGCGCGCTGCTGGACGCGCTCACCTACGCCGTCAGCCAGATCAGCGCCATTGGCCTGTCGCCCGGCATTCGCAGCCGCATGTCGATGGAGGCGCGCCAGGCGCGGCGCTTTCATGATCTGCCCGCGATGTTCGAGGCCCTGCGCACGGCCGTGCAGACGCAGGGGCGCTTGTCGCCCGGCGCGCAGCAGGCCATTGCAGCGTTTCGCGAGCATCTGGATGCCTGCCGCGCCAGCGCCAACACGGTGTACGCGCATTTGCAGGAGCACGGCATCTCGGTGAACATCGAGTTCCAGATTCAGCAAATGCGCCAGCGCATCTTGCGCGTCAAGGGCCTGCTGCTGTGCCTGGAAACGGCCGAGCCGGTGCTGGCGGCGGCGCAAATGCTCTCGCATCTGGTGCGCGTCAGCCGCGACACGCTCAGCGTGCGCGCGCTCATTCGCAGCAACACGCAGCTGCTGGCCGCCAAGGTGACCGAGCGCAATGCCGAAGGCGGCGAGCACTACATCACGCGCAACGGCAAGGAGTACCGCCAGATGCTGCGCGCCGCAGCGGGCGGCGGCGCGGTGATGGCGCTGGCCACCTGGGGCAAGCTGTTTCTGTACACGCTGGGGCTGTCGGCCTTCTGGGGCGGTCTGGCGGCGGGCATCAACTACTCGCTGGCTTTCGTGCTGGTGATGCTGCTGCACTGGACGATTGCCACCAAGCAGCCCGCAATGACCGCGCCGGCCCTGGCCGCCAAGCTGCGCAGCCTGAACGCGCCGGGCGCCATAGACGGCTTCGTGACCGAGGTGATGTTTTTGCTGCGCTCGCAATTCGCCGCCATCGCCGGCAATCTCGTCCTGGTGATCCCGCTGGCCTGGCTGCTGGGCCTGGCATTCGCGGCCCTGGGCGATACCCGCATGATGACGGCCGGACACGCGCGCCACGTCATCGCCGACCATCACCTGTTTGGCCCCACGCCGCTTTTTGCCGCCATCACGGGCGTGCTGCTGTTTGCCTCCAGCGTGGTGGCCGGGTGGGTGGAAAACTGGTTTGTCTTTCACAAGCTTGATTCGGCCATTGCCTACAACCCGCGCAGCACGCGCTGGCTGGGCAAAGAACGCGCGCGGCGCTGGGGCTGCTACTGGCGCGAACACATCTCCGGCTATGCCGCCAATATCTCGCTGGGGCTGATGCTGGGGCTGGCGCCGCCCGTGCTCCAGTTCTTCGGCATCCACTTTGAAGTGCGGCACGTCACCCTCGTGGCGGGCCAGATGGCTGCCGCCGCGCATCGGCTCGGCCCGGCCGTGCTGCACGAGAGCGCTTTCTGGTGGGCCGTGGCCGGAGCGCTGCTCACAGGGCTGATGAACGTGGCGTTCAGCTTTCATTTCGCCTTTCGCCTGGCGCTGACGGCGCACAACATCTCCAACGTGGAGCGGCACCGCATCTACCGCGCCGTCTGGCGGCGCATGTGGCGCCACCCTCTGGGCTTCGTCCTGCCGCGCAAGTCCGACGCGCGCCTGGTGGCCGAAATGGAAACAGCCGCCGCTGCTGACGGTGAAAACGCGGCCCCGGACAGCCCGGCTTCTCCCAAAGAGCCGCCAGCGCGGCAAGACTGAAAGCCGTGATTTGCGCGGCGCGCGGTTTTGCGTTGAATAGATGGATTCCGTATCAATGGCCGGTTATCTTTTTATATTTTCATTTGGAATTTTGGAATGAATCCAGTCGTTTTTGCCGTGTGCCTGATGCTGGCGCTATCCATTGCGCGCGTGCATGTGGTTTTCAGCCTGATCATCAGCGCCTTTGCGGGCGGGCTGATGGCGGATATTCCGGCCGCCACCATTTTGGCCGCCTTGCCGCCCGATGCCGTTGCGGGCGTGACTGAACCGGGCGTGGTGCTGAAATTGAAGTATCTGGTCAAGGTTTTTGAGGAAGGCATTACGGCGGGCACCACCACGGCGCTGTCTTACGCGGTATTGGGCGCTTTTGCCGTGGCCATTTCCTATTCGGGGCTGTCGCAGGCCATGGCCAATGTCATTGTCAGGCGCGCCACGCAAGGCAGCGGCCATTATGTGAAATGGCTGCTGATTGCGGCGCTTTTGCTGATGAGCATCATGAGCCAAAACCTCATTCCCATCCACATCGCCTTCATTCCGCTGGTGGTGCCGCCGCTGCTGGTGGTGATGAACCGCCTTCAGCTGGACCGCCGCATGCTCGCCTGCGTGATCACCTTCGGGCTGGTTTGCACCTACATGTTCGTGCCTTATGGTTTTGGCGACATTTTCCTGAACAAAATCCTGCTCGGCAATATCAGCAAATTCGGCATGGATGTATCCGGCGTCAATATCTACCACGCCATGTTCATTCCCGCGCTGGGCATGCTGGCGGGGCTGGCGGCGGCCATTTTCTTCAGCTACCGCAAGCCGCGCCATTATCAGGATTTGCCGGTTGAAGGGGCGGCGGAGCAGGTGGCGGTCAAACGGGAAAATATTATTGTCGCGGTGATTGCCGTGAGCATTGCCTTTCTGGCGCAGAAATACACCGGCTCATTGATTCTTGCGGGCCTGCTGGGTTTTGCCATTTTCATGGTTTCGCGCGTGATTCACTGGCAGCAGGCCGATACGGTTTTCAATAGCGGCATTCGCATGATGAGCATGGTCGCTTTCATCATGATTGCCGCCAATGGTTTTGCCGCCGTGATGAATGCCACGGGCGGCATCGAGCCGCTGGTGCGTGACAGCGTGGCTTTTTTCGGCAACAGCAAGGCGCTGGTTTCGCTGGCCATGCTGCTGGTGGGGCTGCTGGTGACGATGGGCATTGGCAGCTCGTTTTCCACGCTGCCGATCATTGCCGCCATTTACGTGCCGATTTGCGTGCACATGGGGTTTTCTCCGCTGGCCACGGTGGCCATCATCGGCACGGCCGGGGCGCTGGGCGATGCCGGCTCGCCCGCGTCGGACTCCACCCTCGGCCCGACAATGGGCTTCAATGCCGACGGCCAGCACAACCACGTCAAAGACAGCGTCATTCCCACCTTCATTCACTACAACATTCCGCTGCTGCTGGCGGGCTGGGTTGCGGCGCTGGTGCTGTAAGCGCCCGCCTGCGGCCAGGCGGCGCAAGAGGGTCGCGCGGGCCGCTGCCTGCCGGGGTTCTAAACTCGGGCGCGATTTTTTCCCCGCCCTTTTCTTCTTTTCCCCTTTTTTCTGGAAAGACCTGACACATGAAGACTTCCTGGTTCTCCCGCGCCGCCGCCGTGGCGCTGGCGGCGACGGCCAGCCTGCTGGCCGCTTGCGGCTCCGGCTCCACCGTGCAGCAGCTCACGCCCACGCGTTTCATGGCCGTGGGCGACGGCATGATTGATCTGGGCCACGACGGCAAGCGCTACACCATCAACGACGGCTCCATGCTGTGGACGCAGCAGCTGGCCTCCCATTTCGGCCTGACCCTGGCTGACAGCTCCACGGGCGGCCTGAGCTACGCGCGCGGCAATGCCCGCATCACCGCCGCCGATCCCACGGGCGGCGGCGCGCCCAGCTTGTCCGCGCAGGTGGACGCGCTGCTGGCCAGGCTGAACAACAAGTTTGAAGACAGCGACGTGATCATCCTCTCCGGCGGCCACACCGACATCGTGACCGCCGTGAACGAAACCGGCATTTCCGCCACGACCACGGCCACGGTCAAGGCCGCCGGCACGGCGCTGGGCGATCTGGCCAAGCGCCTGTCCGAGGCGGGAGCCAAGCACGTGGTGGTTTCGGGCGTGTACAACCTGGGCCTGTCGCCCTGGGCGCGCGCCCAGGGCGAAGCCAAGGCCAACGCCATCCGCGATCTGTCCGTGGCTTTCAACGACGCCATGCTGCTGTCGCTGGCGGACACGAAATGGGGCCGCACCGTTCTGGCCATCAACCCCGGCCTGTTCTACAACCTGATTGCGAACGAAACGAAGGATCCGCTTTTCGCCAACGCGAAAGACCCCGTGTGCACTACGCCCGATGCCACCACCTGCACCAACAACACGCTGGTCAGCGGCGCCAAGGTGGAGCAGTACCTGTTTGCCGACAAGCTGTATTTCACCCCCCTGGCCAACCGCCTGTACGGCAGCAGCAGCTACGGCAACAACGCCTATTCGAGCCTGCGCGACCACTGGTGAGCGCCTGAGCGCTGGCGGGCGGCGCCCCAGGCAAAGCAGCGTTTTTCGCTATTGGATCAATAGCGTGTGCTCCTGGTGGAAACTGCGCAAAGCGCCTTTTTGATGCCCTGAATTTGCTCCTGTTAATGAAGCAAGCCAGCCTTCAGGCAAGGCGCAGGGCCGCCTGACGCGAAGGGGCGACAGGCGGCCTTTTTTATTGGCCTGCCCGCCTCCGCCTTCTTGAGTTTCCGAATCCCTGAATTCCCGAGTTCTCCCCGAAAGACCTGAAACATGCCCATCACCCCGCAAGAGGCGCTGCTGCGCGCCATTGAGCACCGCGAAATCTTTCAGGACGAAATGCTGCACCTGATGCGGCTGATCATGCGCGGCGAGATTTCGCCGCTGATGGTGGCGGCCATCACCGCCGCGCTGCGCGTGAAAAAGGAAACCGTGGGCGAAATCACCGCCGCCGCGCAAGTCATGCGCGAATTCGCCACGCCCGTGCCCATTGCCGACAAAACGCATTTGGTCGATGTGGTAGGCACCGGCGGCGACGGCGCGCGCACCTTCAACATCAGCACCTGCGCCATGTTTGTGGCCGCCGCCGCCGGTGCGCGCGTGGCCAAGCACGGCGGGCGCAGCGTCTCCAGCCAGTCGGGCAGCGCCGATGCCGTGGAGGCGCTGGGCATCCAGCTGAACCTCACGCCGCAGCAAATCGCCCAATGCGTGGCCGAAACCGGCGTGGGCTTCATGTTCGCGCCCAATCACCACCCGGCCATGAAAAACGTGGCCGCCATCCGCAAGGAAATGGGCGTGAAAACCCTGTTCAACCTGCTCGGCCCCCTGACCAACCCGGCTGACGCGCCCAACATCCTCATGGGCGTGTTCCACCCGGATCTGGTCGGCATCCAGGTGCGCGTGCTGCAAGCCCTGGGCGCGCGGCACGCCCTCGTGGTGCACGGGCTGGACGGCATGGACGAAATCAGCCTGGGCGCGCCCACCCTCGTGGCCGAGCTGCAAAACGGCCAAATCCGCGAATACGAAATCCGCCCCGAAGACTTCGGCCTCGACACCCAGCCGCCGCAAGGCATCCGCGTGGCCACGCCCGCCGAATCGGTCGCCATCGTGCGCGCCGTGCTCGCAGGCCAGCCGGGCCAGGCGCAAGACATCGTGGCCCTGAACGCGGGCGGCGCGCTCTACGCCGCCGGCGTGGCCGCCAGCCTGGCCGAAGGCGTGCAGCAGGCGCGCGCCGCCATTGCCAGCGGCGCGGCGCAAGCCAAGCTGGAGCAGGTGCAAGCCTTCAGCCGCACTGCCTGAAGCCGCACGAAACACGCAAGGCCACCCCGGCAGCCCACACGCAAGAAAAGGAGCGCGCCCCATGTTCCACCACGACATGCCCACCACGGCGGAGCTGTTCAAAATCTTCGGCACCCTCGCCATCGTCATCGTCATCGCCGCTTTGATGACCTACTTCATGCTCATCAAAACCATCCGCAACCTGCGGCGCGGCATTCATGAAGAAAGCGGCGAGACGGGCAGCAAGACAGAAAGCGCGGCAGGCGGCGCGCCCGGAAATGCGCCAAACAACGCGCCAAACAGCGCACAAAACGACACGCCCAACAGCACACCAGGCGGCGCGCCCGCCGCCGCACAAAGCGCCGCTGAAGCCGCCCGCCAGCCATGAACGACATCCTGCAAAAAATCATCGCCGTCAAGCGCGAGGAAATCGCCGCCGGCCAGAAAAAAATTCCCCTGCCCGCCATGCGCGCAGACGCCGAAAGCCGCGTGCTCACGCGCGACTTCACCGCCGCCATGCGCGCCAAAGTGGCCGCCGGGCAGGCCGCCGTCATCGCCGAAGTCAAGAAAGCCAGCCCCAGCAAGGGCGTCATCCGCGCCGACTTCGCGCCCGCCGACATCGCCCAAAGCTATGCCCAGGGCGACGGCGCTACCCGCGCCGCCTGCCTTTCCGTGCTCACCGACCGGCAGTTCTTCCAGGGCTGCCCCGACTACCTCAAGCAAGCGCGCGCCAGCTGCGGCCTGCCCGTGCTGCGCAAAGACTTCATCATCGACCCCTGGCAGGTTTACGAAGCCCGCGCAATGGGCGCCGACGCCATCTTGCTCATCGCCGCCTGCCTGCAAGACGCGCAAATGGCCGAGCTGGAAGCCCTGGCCCACAGCCTGGACATGGCCGTGCTGGCCGAAGTGCACGACGCCGCCGAGCTGGAGCGCGCGCTGCGCCTGAAAACCCCGCTCATCGGCATCAACAACCGCAACTTGCGCACCTTCGCCACCACGCTGCAAACCACGCTCGATCTGCTGCCCGCCCTGCCCGCCGGCCGCCTGCCCGTGGCTGAAAGCGGCATCGCCACCCGCGCCGACGTGCAGCGCCTGCGCCAGGCAGGCGTGCACGCCTTCCTCGTGGGCGAAACCTTCATGCGCGCCAGCGAGCCAGGCCGCGCGCTGGCCGAGCTGTTTGGCGGCTGAAGAGCAAAAAAGAGGAGCGAAATTCAGGGGCCTGAAAATGGCATCTGCGCTTATTCATCCAGGAGGTATTGCTATGGAACGAGGAGCAGAAATGGCGCCTGCCTTCCCGCCCCGGCATGCGCCAGAGTGCCGCGCTTTTCAGCCGCCAGAAGGAGCCCATCCATGACCGATGCCGAATTCATCTACGCCCGCTGGCACGAAGCCGCCCGCAGCCGCGACGTGCCCGCGCTGCTGGCGCTCTACGCCGAAGACGCCGAGCTGGAGTCGCCCCTTGTGCCCGTCATCCTGAACCGCGCCAGCGGCGTGCTGCGCGGGCACGCGCAAATCCGTGAATTCCTCGAAGAAGGCACGCGCCGCCGCCCCAACGAACTCGTGCGCTGGCACCGCGACGGGCGTTTTCTGAGCGCAGGCGGCCTGCTCGTGTGGGAATACCCCCGCGCCACGCCGCAGGGCGAGCAAATCGACATTCTCGAATTCATGGAGCTGCAAGGCCGCCTCATCCAGCGCCACCGCATCTACTGGGGCTGGTTTGGCACGCAAACGCTCATCGCCTCGGCGCTGCGCAAGCAGGCCCAGGCTCCGTCTGAACACTGAAACCCAAGACGCGCCCGCGCCATGAATCTTCTGGCCTTTGACACCAGCACCGAAACGCTCTCCATCGCCGTGCAGCGCGGCCCGCAGGTGTTCGCGCACGAGGCGGCCGGCGGCGCGCAAGCCTCCGCCACGCTCATTGAGCAGGCCCTGGCGCTGCTGGAGCAGGCGCAGCTGGCCGTGGCCGACCTGCACGCCATCGCCTTCGGGCGCGGCCCCGGCGCTTTCACCGGCCTGCGCACCGCCTGCGCCGTGGCCCAGGGGCTGGCCTGGGGCGCGGGCGTGCCCGTGCTGCCCATCGACACCCTGCTGGCCGTGGCCGAAAACGCCCGCCAGCGCCACGGCCTCACGCGCGCGCTCGCCTGGCTGGACGCCCGCATGGGCGAGGTTTATGCCGCCCCTTTCATCTGGCAGGCAGATGCCTGGCGCGCCCTGGACGCCGCGCGCGTGTGCGCGCCCGAGGAGCTAGCCCTGCCCGCTGGCGAGTCCGCCGCTGGCTGGGCCTTGGCGGGCAACGCCGCCAGCACCTACGGCAGCCGCCTGCCGCCCGCGCTGGACAGCCTGCCCCGCCTGCCCGCCCAGCCCGCTGCCACGGCCTTGCTCGCGCTGGCCGCGCCCATGCTGGCCGCCGGGCAGGGCCTGCCCGCCGAGCAGGCGCTGCCCCTGTACATCCGCGACAAAGTGGCGCAAACCACCGCCGAGCGGCTGGCCGCCCGCGCGGCGGAAGCAGCGAAGCAGAAGCGGGCGGAGCAAGGCCGGACGGAGGGCCGCGCGTGACAGCCCCCGCGCCGCGCCTGCAGGCCCTAACGGCGTCGCATCTGGACGCCGTGCTGGCCATTGAGCAAGCCGCGCAGGCCCATCCGTGGACGCGCGGGCACTTTGCCAGCGCGCTGGCCGCAGGCAACTGCCTGCTGGGCCTGATGGCCGGAGAGCGGCTGCTGGGCTACCTTGTGGCCATGCCCGGCGTGCAGGAAGCGCACTTGCTCAATCTGGCCGTGGCGCCCGAAAGCCAGGGCCAGGGCCTAGCCGGCGTGCTGCTGCGGGCGCTTGCGCTCTGGGCGCGCGGGCAGGGCGCGGCGTGCGTCTGGCTGGAAGCGCGCGCCAGCAACGAGCGCGCCTTGCGCGCGTACCGCCGCTGCGGCTTCGCGCAAGCGGGCCTGCGGCGCGGCTACTACCCGGGCGCCAACAATCAGCGCGAAGACGCCATCGTCATGCGCCTGGATCTCTGACCCCGCCCCGAAGCCGCCGAAATGGACACCTTGAGGGACACCCTGAGCGAGCGCCAGCGCGCCATGCTGGCCGAAATGGGCATCCGCACCCACTGGCTGCCCCGCGCCAAGGCCCGCCCCGCCAAAGAAAAAGGGCCGTGCCAGCCCGGTGCGGCAGCGCCTGAAGCGCGGGCCGCCGCGCCTGTTTTGCCGCCGCCAGCTGCCGCGCGGGCAGAAGCGGCGCCTGCGGGGCCAAAGGCTCCGGCCAGAACGCCCGGAACGCCCGAAGCACTCAAAGCGCCTGCCCGGCCCGAAGCGCCCGCCGCCAGCGCCCAGGCCGTCGCAGACATGGACTGGCCCGCGCTGCAAACCGCCGTCGCCCAGTGCCAGGCTTGCGGCTTGTGCGAAACCCGCCGCCAGACCGTGTTTGGCGCGGGCGCGCGCCAGGCCCGCTGGATGGTGGTTGGCGAAGCCCCCGGCGAGCAGGAAGACCGGCAGGGCCAGCCTTTCGTCGGCCCGGCGGGCAAGCTGCTCGATGCCATGCTGGCGGCCATGGGCCTGTCGCGCCACGCGGACGACGCCATCGACGCGCTGGAAAAACGCGCGGGCCAGACGGGCCAGGAAGGCCAGGCCGGCGGCCCGCCTGCCGAGGGCGTGTACATCGCCAACGTGCTCAAGTGCCGCCCCCCCGCCAACCGCAACCCGCAGCCGGACGAAGTGGCCCGCTGCGAGCCTTACCTGCGCCGCCAGGTGGCGCTGGTGCAGCCGCAAGTCATTCTGGCAATGGGGCGCTTTGCCGTGCAGTCGCTGCTGCAAACCAGCGAGCCGATTGGCCGCCTGCGCGGGCGCGCGCACCAGTACGCGGGCGTGCCCGTCATCGTCACCTACCACCCGTCCTACCTGCTGCGCAACCCGCCCGACAAGGCCCGCGCCTGGCAGGACTTGTGCCTGGCCCTGCAAGTGATGCGGGAGCAAACGCAGCCCTGAATGCACACCAGAAAAAGGAGCAAATACAGGGCCATCAAAAGCGGCTTCAGCGCCCGTTCCACTAGGACCTTATGCTATTGATACAGGAGCGAATTAATTCTGCTTCTGATGCTTGCGGCCTGCTGGCAGGGAGCGCAGAAAGCGGCATCAGGCGCTTATGCGCCTTTACTTGAAGAAGGCGTCGTAGCCCGTTTTCAGAATCAGCGCGCCGACCACCAGAATGAACGCGCCGCGCACAAAGCCCGCGCCGTGCCTGAGCGCCAGCCGCGTGCCGATCAGGCTGCCGGCCACATTGGCGGCGGCCATGACCAGGCCCGCCTGCCACCACACATGCCCCTTGGCGGCGAACAGGGCGATGGCGGCCACATTGGTGGCCACGTTCAGCAGTTTGGCGGCCGCCGAGGCGTTGAGAAAGTCGTAGCCCAGCAGCCGCACGAACAGAAAGATGAAGAAGCTGCCCGTGCCGGGGCCGAAAAAACCGTCGTACCAGCCAATGCCCAGCCCGATGAGCGAGGCGGCCAGCTGCTCGCCGCGCAGGGCGTAGCGCGGCGCGTGGATGCGGCCCAGGTCTTTGCGGGCCAGCGTGTAGGCCAGCACGGCGATCAGGATGAGGGGCAGCAGGCGGCGCAAAAAGTCTGGCTCGACTTGCGTGACCGTCCACGCGCCGCCCAGCGAACCCAGCAGCGCAGCAGCGGCGGCCGGCAGCAGCACGGGCCAGCGCATGGGCGCCTGGCGGCTGTATTGCACGGCGGCGATGAACGTGCCCCATACCGAGGCGCTTTTGTTGGTGCCCAGCAAGGTGGCCGGAGGCATGGCGGGGTAGGCGGCAAACAGCGTGGGCACCAGCACCAGGCCGCCGCCGCCGACGATGGCGTCAATCAGCCCCGCCAGCAGCGAGGCGCAAGAGACGATGAGCAGATCGAGCATGCGGCCTGTCCGTGAGTGGTGAATGCAAGGTTTGCGCCCCGGGCGGATGAGAAGAAAGGGCCAAGAAAAACGGGCATCTTGCGATGCCCGTAAAAACCCGGCGTGCGGGTCGCTTCATGCAACTGGCGCGGCCTGTTTGTGTTTTTGTGCCTCTTGCGGAGGCTGGCCTTGGCGGTTTGTCTCCTTCGGTCCCCTCGCGGCAGCTCGCCTGGCCAGGCCCTGCGGCGCTGCGATGGAGGGAACTGTATGCGCGGAAAAGCCGCTTGCCTATTGGGATTTGCCCGATTGCGCGGCGGCCCGTATTGCTGTCACGCCCCGGGAGCCGGCGGAGCCTGCTGGCCATCTGCCTGCGGCTTCGGGCCGTCTTGCGCCTTGCAGTCCGGCCCGATCCGCCCTCTTGATCCGCCTGTTTCCCCTTCGGCCAGACGCTGGGCAGGCGCTTACTGCGGCTGGCGCGTGTGGCCAAGCTGCGGCAGCACCGAGTCTTGGCCCAGTTGCAGCAGTCCGGCGCGGGCATACACGCCGAGCTTGCCGCGCGTGTCGGTGATGTCGAGGTTGCGCATGGTCAGCTGCCCGATGCGGTCGGCGGGCGTGAAGGGGGCGTTTTCCACCTTTTCCATCGACAGACGCTCTGGCGCGTAGGTGAGATTGGGGCTTTCGGTGTTGAGAATGCTGTAGTCGTTGCCGCGCCGCAGCTCCAGCGTGACTTCGCCCGTGATGGCGCGCGCCACCCAGCGCTGCGACATCTCGCGCAGCATGATGGCCTGCGGGTCAAACCAGCGGCCCTGGTAGAGCAGGCGGCCCAGCTTCAGGCCGTTGATGCGGTATTGCTCGATGGTGTCTTCGTTGTGAATGCCCGTGACCAGCCGCTCGTAGGCCGCGTGCAGCAGCGCCATGCCCGGCGCTTCGTAAATGCCCCGGCTTTTGGCTTCGATGATGCGGTTTTCAATCTGGTCGCTCATGCCCAGCCCGTGGCGGCCGCCGATTTCGTTGGCGCGGAGCATGAGCGCCACGGGGTCGTCAAAGGTCTGGCCATTGAGCGCCACGGGCTGGCCTTCTTCAAAGCGCACGCGCACTTCTTCGGGCCGGATGTCCACGTCCGCGCGCCAGAAGGCCACGCCCATGATCGGCTCGACGATGCGGATGCCGCTGGAGAGTTCTTCCAGGTCTTTGGCCTCGTGCGTGGCGCCGAGCATGTTGCTGTCGGTGCTGTAGGCTTTTTCGGCGCTCATCTTGTAGTCAAAGCCTGATGCGCGCAGGAACTCGGACATTTCCTTGCGCCCGCCCAGTTCGTCGATGAAGCGCTGATCCAGCCAGGGTTTGTAGATTTGCAAGCCGGGGTTGGCCAGCAGGCCGTAGCGGTAAAAGCGCTCGATGTCGTTGCCTTTGAAGGTGGAGCCGTCGCCCCAGATGTTCACATCGTCTTCCTTCATGGCGTTCACCAGCATCGTGCCCGTGACGGCGCGGCCCAGCGGCGTGGTGTTGAAGTAGGTCACGCCCGCCGTGCTGATGTGAAAGGCGCTGCATTGCAAGGCGGCGATGCCTTCGTGCGCGAGCTGGCGGCGGCAGTCAATCAGGCGCGCCAGTTCGGCGCCGTATT
Organism: Ottowia cancrivicina; assembly: GCF_029813755.1. NCBI lineage: Bacteria > Pseudomonadati > Pseudomonadota > Betaproteobacteria > Burkholderiales > Comamonadaceae > Ottowia > Ottowia cancrivicina. Next base: position 36,474 of record NZ_JARVII010000007.1, read on the forward strand.
GCAGGGCCTTGCGCGGAATGGCCTCGTAATCCGTTTCGTCAGGCTGGCCCAGATTGGCCGTGTAGGCGCAGGGCACGGCGCCTTTCTGGCGCATCCACAGCAGGGCGGCGGAAGTGTCCAGGCCGCCGGAAAAGGCGATGCCGACTTTCTGGCCAGCGGGAAGCGATTGCAAGATGGTGGACATGTGGAAAACAGTTAGGGAGTGAAAAATGAAAAACGTATCTTAGAACCAGCCCCCAGGCCCTGTTTTCGCCAGCCGGGGAATGTCAAAAAGAAGAGCAGATCAAGGGACTTCAAAATGCCGTTTTGCGCAGTTCCCACTAGGACATCTAGCTATGGATAGAGGAGCAAAATCATGCCGCCTGCCTTGCCCGGGCCGCCTTCGTGAGTTCCAGGCAGGCTGCGCACGGGCTTGGACTTCGGCGCTGGGGGCCGGCGCGGGCTGGGCGCGCGGCCATTGGGCGCGACAGCCATCAGAGCCTGCTTGCAATCTGGCCGCGAAGGGCAAAGGCCTGGGCATCGGGATGAACGGCCAAGCGCAAACCGCAAACCGCAAGCCGCTTGCGCCTGCGGACGGACTTTGAACAGCCTTTCAGGGCGTTTGCAGGCCAAGGGCGCGCCACTGCTGCGCCGCTTCGGGCGACTGCATGGCCTGCGCCAGTTGGCGGGCAGCTTCAGAAGCCTTGAGCCGCCAGGTCAGGGTGTAGGGCAGGCCCGTGTCCAGCGCGGCGGGCAGCGGGGTGATGCCCAGGGCGGTGGAGGCGGCGTCTGCGCCCGCGCCGATGCAGCCCTGCACGGCGGCATCAATGCGGCCCTGCATCAGCTCTTCGCGCAGGGGCTGGCCGCCGGAGAGCACATGAACTTTGGCGGTGAGCGTGGCATGCGCGCCGGACTGGAGCTGGTCGGCGCGGTCCACCAATTGCCAGAACGCATCGCCCAGCGGCTCGGCGCCGGGCTGATAGGCGCCCACGCGCACATCGGCGCGCAGCAGCGCGCCCAGCGCCGTGGCAGGCGCCACGGTCAGGCGCGGCGCGGTCATCAGGCACAGGCTGTCTTTGGCAATGACGGCAGGCGGCTGCCATTGCCCGCCAGATGCCAGCTGCTGCGGCTGGGTGGAGCCGGCGGCCACGAAAACGTCGGCTTCCTGCCCCTGGCTGATGCGCTGGCGCAGGGCGGCGGAAGAGCCGAAGGTGAGCGCCACGGGCTGGCCCGTGCGCGCTTCGTGGCGGCTGGCAATGGCCTGCACGGCAGGGCGCAAGGCGCTGTCGGCCCAGAGGCGGATTGCGCCAGGCGCGGGCGCGCCGCCGGAAGCAGCCTGCCCGGTGTCTTGCCCGGCTGAAGGCGCGCTCTCGCGCGTGGGCGTGCAGCCGGGCAGGCAGGCAGCCAGCGCCAGCAGGCAGGCGGATAGCCAGGCGGCTCGTGTCACTTGCATGGCCCGTGATCGCTGCGGCGCGCCTTACAGCCCGGCGGCGGCGCGCAGGGCTTCGGCCTTGTCGGTCTGTTCCCAGCTGAATTCCGGCTCGTTGCGGCCAAAGTGGCCGTAGGCGGCGGTTTTGGCGTAAATGGGGCGTTGCAGCTTGAGCATTTCGATGATGCCCTTGGGACGCAAATCGAAATGTTCGCGCACGAGCTGGGCCAGTTTTTCGTCAGGCAGCTTGCCGGTGCCTTCGGTGTAGACGGTGATGTTCATGGGCTGCGCCACGCCGATGGCGTAGGCCACCTGGATTTGGCACTGGCGCGCCAGCCCGGCGGCGACGATGTTCTTGGCCACGTAGCGGGCGGCGTAGGCGGCGCTGCGGTCCACCTTGGTGGGGTCTTTGCCGCTGAAAGCGCCGCCGCCGTGGGGGCAGGCGCCGCCGTAGGTGTCCACGATGATCTTGCGGCCCGTCAGGCCGCAGTCGCCTTGCGGGCCGCCGACGACGAAGCGCCCGGTGGGGTTGATGAGAAAGCGCGTGTCCTTGAGCCACTCGGCGGGCAGCACGGGCTTGATGATTTCCTCGATCACGGCTTCGATGAAGCTGGCCTTCATCTTCGTGGCGCTTTCGCTTTGGTCAGGGCTGTGCTGGGTGGAGAGCACCACGGTGTCGATGCTGTGGGGCTTGCCGTCCACGTAGCGCAGCGTGACCTGGCTTTTGGCGTCGGGGCGCAAAAAAGGCAGGCGGCCATCCTTGCGCAGCATGGCCTGGCGTTCGACCAGGCGGTGGGCGTAGTGGATGGGCGCGGGCATGAGGGTGGGCGTTTCGTCGCAGGCGTAGCCGAACATCAGGCCCTGATCGCCCGCGCCGGTGTTCAGGTGGTCGTCGCTGGCCTGATCCACGCCCTGGGCGATGTCGTTGCTTTGCCGGTCGTAGCAGACCATGACGGCGCAGCCTTTGTAGTCAATGCCGTAGTCGGTGTTGTCGTAGCCGATGCGCTTGATGGTGTCGCGCGCCACCTGGATGTAGTCCACGTTGGCATTGGCGCTGATTTCGCCGGCCAGCACCACCAGGCCGGTGTTGGTCAGCGTTTCGGCGGCCACGCGCGCGCGCGGGTCTTGCGCAAGGATGGCATCCAGGATGCTGTCGGAAATCTGGTCGGCCACCTTGTCGGGGTGGCCTTCGGAAACGGATTCGGATGTGAAGAGAAAGTCGTTCGCCATGATGTGAATAAACTCCTTGGGTTGCGCGTCGCCGCCGCGTTTGCAAAACCGTTTTGCAAAGCAACCGGAAGGAGCCTGGCGAACGCTTTAGCAGTATTTTTTTAATGTCGCCCTGCAAGTTGCCCGGTTAACTCGGCGACAAGTTGCGCATTCTACCTATTTGCGTTTTCATGCTTTTGCTGTATCGCCTTGTATCCGGATGGCCGTTGGGGTTGTTGCACGGCGTGGGTGCGGCGCTGGGCTGGCTGATCTGGCTGCTTTCTCCCACCTATCGCAGGCGCTTTGCGCAAAACGCCGCACAGGCGGGCTACGCCTTCGGGCAGGTGCGCGCCGCCGTGGCGCACGCGGGCCGCATGGCGTGCGAGACGCCGCGCCTGTGGTTCGGCCCGCCCGTGCCCGTGCAGTGGCAGGGGCGGGAAGCGGCCGATGCCGCCTACGCGGCAGGCAGGGGCATCGTGTTTCTCACGCCGCATCTGGGCTGCTTCGAGATCACCGCGCAGGGGCTGGCCGCGCGCTACTCGGCGCAATACGGGCCGCTGACGGTGCTCTACCGCCCCGCGCGCCAGAAGGCGCTGGCCGAAGTGGTGGAAACCGCCCGCCGCCGTGAGGGGCTGGAAACCGCGCCCACCACGCTGGCGGGCGTGCGGCAAATGCTCAAGGCCCTGCGCGCGGGCCATGCCGTGGGCCTGCTGCCCGATCAGGTGCCGCCCGAAGGGCTGGGCGAGTGGACGCCTTTTTTCGGCAAGCCCGCCTACACCATGACGCTGGCGGCGCGCCTGGCGCTGCAAACGGGCGCCACGCCGCTGCTGGTGTGGGGCGAGCGCCTGCCCGCCGCGCGGGGCTTTTGCCTGCACGTGCAGCCGCTGTCAAGCCCGCTGCCGCAAGAGCTGTCCGCCGCCGTGGCGCACATCAACGCCGAGATGGAGCGCCTCATCCGCCAGTGCCCGCAGCAATACCTCTGGGGCTACGGGCGCTACAAGCACCCGCGCCCGCAAGGCTGAAGGCCATGGGCGAATCTCCTTGCGCCCAAGCGGCAAAAGCAGATCCGGCGCGGGGCCGCTGGACGGGCCGCCTGGTCGTGCGCCTCATGCGCCTGATCGCCCCGCTGCCGCTGCCCGTGCTGCGCGGCGCGGGCTGGCTGCTGGGCAGCCTGTGCTGGCCGCTGGCGCGCGGCCGCCGCCACGTGGCCCTGGTCAATTTGCGCCTGTGCTTTCCGCAGTGGAGCGAAAAGCGCCGCCGGCAGGTGGCGCGCCAGAGTTTCATCTGCTTTTTTCAGGCTTTTCTGGACCGCGCCTGGGTCTGGCACGGCGCGCCCCGCCTGCTGCTGGAGCGCGTGCGCATCACCGGCCAGGCCGATGAGCTGCGCCGCCCCGAAGCCGCCGTGCTCTTCGCCCCGCACTTTTACGGCATGGACGCGGGCGGCTCGGCCATCATGCAGCGGCTCATCCAGCGCGGCTGCACCATCTACACCATCCAGCGCGATGCGGCGCTGGACGCCTGGATGCGCCAGGGCCGCCAGCGCTTTGGCGACGTGCAGCCGCTCAACCGGGAAGACGGCGTCAAGCCCGTCATCAAGGCCCTGCGCGGCGGCCGCTATCTCTATTTGCTGCCTGACATGAACTTCGGCCCGCAAGAGTCCATCTTCGTGCCCTTTTACGGCGTGCCCGCCGCCACCGTGCCCTCGCTGCCGCGCTTTGCCCGGCTGGGGCGCGCGCGCGTCATCCCTGTCATCACCCGCATGACCGCCGCTGGCTACGAAGTGCAGGTGCACGCCCCCTGGCAGGGCTATCCCACGGACGACGTGCAGGCCGACACGGCCCTCATGAACGAGCGCCTGCAAGAGTGGATCAACGCCATGCCCGAGCAGTACTACTGGGTGCACAAGCGCTTCAAAACCCGGCCCGAAGGCGAGCCGCCGGTGTACTGAAAAGCCTTTGGCGCGGCTTCGCGCGCGGCGCGCCTTGCGGCAGCGCCTGGGCTGCTTGAAAACCTGCTGCTGGCGGGCATCTGTGCGGGCATGCCCAAAAAGAAAACCGCTGCTTGCACGCCTGCCCCCGTTTCCGTATCCGTTCCTGATTCCGCGCCTGATCCGGCTGCTGCCCGCGCCGCCGCGTCGCTGATTCGCCTGCGCGGCGCGCGCCAGCACAACCTGAAAAACCTGGACGTGGACATTCGCACGGGCGAGATGACGGTGGTGACGGGGCCGAGCGGCTCGGGCAAGTCCAGCCTGGTGTTTGACACGCTGTATGCCGAAGGGCAGCGGCGCTATGTGGAAACCTTCAGCGCCTACGCGCGGCAGTTTCTCGACCGCATGGACAAACCGGCGGTGGACCGCGTGGAGGGCGTGCCGCCCGCGATTGCGATTGACCAGACCAATCCGGTGCGCTCTTCGCGCTCCACCGTGGGCACGATGACGGAGCTGAACGACCACATCAAGCTGCTGTTCGCGCGCGCCGGGCAGCTTTTTGACGCGCAAACGGCGCTGCCGGTGCGCCATGACGGCGCCGAGAGCATTTACGCCGAGCTGCTGCGCCGCGCCAAAGCGGCGGGCGATCCGCGCGTGGCGCTCACGTTTGCCGTGGAGCTGCCCGCCAGCGCCAGCGCCGACGAGGTGCAGCAGTGGCTATCGGCCAGCGGTTTCACGCGGGTGCAGGCCGAGCGGCAAGAGGGCGGGCGCAAGGTGCTGGATGTGGTGGCCGACCGCTTCCGCCTGGGGCGCGCCGAGCGCGCGCGGGCGCTGGAAGCCATTGAAGTGGCGCTGCGGCGCGGCGGCGGGCAGATGGCGGCGTATGTGCTGGCGGATGAGGGCGAGGGCGAAAAAGAAGGCTTGAGCGGCCAAGACAGCGGCGAAAACAGCGGCGGGCCGCTGCTCTGGCGCTTTTCCACGGGGCTGCATTGCCCGGAGAGCGGGCGGCGCTATCACGAGCCGTCGCCGTCGATGTTTTCCTTCAACTCGCCAGTGGGCGCGTGCGAGGCGTGCCGGGGCTTTGGGCGGGTGATTGGCGTGGACTGGGGGCTGGTCGTGCCTGATGCGCGGCTGAGCTTGCGCGCCGGGGCCATCAAGCCGATTCAGACGCCCGCGTGGAAGGAGTGCCAGCAAGATTTGATGCGCCACGCCGCAGCGGCGGGCATTCCGCGCGACACGCCCTGGACGCAGCTCACGCCGCAGCAGCGGCAATGGGTGATTGAAGGCGCGCCGAATTTCCGCGAGGGCAACTGGAGCCGGCAGTGGTACGGCATGCGGCGCTTTTTCCAGTATCTGGAGAGCAAGGCCTACAAGATGCACATCCGCGTGCTGCTGTCCAAATACCGCAGCTACACCCCGTGCGAGGCGTGCGGCGGCGCGCGCCTCAAAGACGAATCGCTCTTGTGGCGCGTGGGCAGCAAGGCCGACGCCGATGCCGTGCTGGCGCCCGCGCAGCGCTTCATGCCGCACGGCGTGGCCTGGACGCGCGAGCAGCTTGAAAGCCTGCCGGGCCTGAGCCTGCATGACGTGATGCAGCTGCCCATCGAGCGCCTGCGCGTGTTCGCAGACCGGCTGGCGGGGCCTGAAATTACTATCAAAAAGATAGTTGCCAGCGCAGATTCCACTAGGACAAACGGCCGGTTTGATACCGAAACTGAAGCTGAAACCGGCGCTCGCGCTGATGCGGCGGATGCCGCCGCGCCATCGGCCGCCAGCGCCGATGCGCAGGCGCGCAAGCTCATCCTGGACGAAATCCGCGCGCGCCTGCAATACCTGACGGACGTGGGGCTGGACTACCTCACGCTGGACCGGCAAAGCCGCACCCTGAGCGGCGGCGAAGTGCAGCGCATCAACCTCACCACGGCGCTGGGCACTTCGCTGGTGAACACGCTGTTTGTGCTGGACGAGCCCAGCATTGGCCTGCACCCGCGCGACATGGCGCGCATCAACTGCGCCATGCAGCGCCTCAAGCGCGCGGGCAACACGCTGGTGGTGGTGGAGCACGACCCGGCCGTGATGCTGGCCGCCGACCGCGTGCTGGACTTTGGCCCCGGCCCCGGCGCGGCAGGCGGGCGCATCGTGTTTGACGGCACGCCCGCCCAATTGCGGCAGGCCGATACGCTCACCGGCCAGTATCTGGGCGGGCGCAAGCGCATCAGCGCCGGGCAGGCGCGGCCCGTGCAGGACAGCACGCCCCGGCTCATTCTGGAAGGCGCGCGCGAGCACAACCTCAAAGGGCTGGATGTGGCCTTCCCCCTGCAACGGCTGGTGACGGTGACGGGCGTGAGCGGCTCGGGCAAATCCACGCTCATTCAAAACGTGCTGGCCCCGGCGCTGCTGCGCCACTTTGGCCAGGCCACCGAAGCGCCCGGCGCGCACGAGCGCCTGCTGGGCGCCGAACAGCTGGCGGGCGTGGTGTTCGTCGATCAATCGCCCATCGGCAAAACGGCGCGCTCCAACCCGGCCAGCTATGTGGGCGCGTGGGACGCCATCCGCAAGCTCTTTGCCGCCGCGCCGCTGGCGCGCCAGCGCGGCTACACCGCCGCCAAATTCAGCTTCAACAGCGGCGACGGCCGCTGCCCCACCTGCGGCGGCAGCGGCTTCGAGCACGTGGAAATGCAGTTTCTGAGCGACGTGTATCTGCGCTGCCCCGACTGCAACGGCCGCCGCTGGCGGCCCGAAGTGCTGGAAGTGACGATAGAGCGCCCCGCGCGCAGCCTGGCCACGGATGCCGACCTGGACGCCGCCGCCGAACGCCTGGCCGAAGTGGCCAGCGGCAGGCCCGACCCCGCCCCCGCCGCCCGCGCGCTGAACGTGGCCGACGTGCTGGAACTCACCGTGGCCGAAGCCGCGCAGCTTTTTGCGCAAGACCGCGACGTCATCCGCGCCCTGCAACCGCTGATGGATGTGGGGCTGGACTACGTGAAGCTGGGCCAGCCCGTGCCCACGCTCAGCGGCGGCGAGGCGCAGCGCCTGAAACTGGCAGGCCACCTGGCCGAAGCTGCGCAAACAGCCAGCCGGTCGCGCCAGCCCGTGGCCAAAAAAGGCACGCTGTTTCTGTTTGACGAGCCAACCAGCGGCCTGCACTTTGACGACATCGCCAAGCTCATGCGCGCGCTGCGCAAGCTGCTGCAAGCGGGGCACTCCATCATCGTCATCGAACACAACCTGGACGTGATGCGCGCCAGCGACTGGCTGATTGACCTTGGCCCCGAAGGCGGCGAGGCGGGCGGGCGCATCGTGGCGCAAGGCGCGCCCGCCGAAGTGGCGGCCTGCCCGCATTCGCACACCGGCGCGGCGCTGCGCGAATACGAGCGCGCGCTGGCGGCGGGCATGGCGCAAGCGGCTGAAGCCGCCGATCAAGCCGCCGCTGAAGTGACTGAAGTCGCTGAAGCGCGCGCCGCCTATGCCGCGCCTGCTGCGCCCGCCGCACCCGCCCGGGCCGAGATTGAAATCGTCCACGCCCGCGAGCACAACCTGAAGAACCTGAGCGTTTGCATTCCGCGCGGCAAATTCAGCGTCATCACCGGCGTGAGCGGCAGCGGCAAATCCACGCTGGCCTTCGACATCCTCTTTGGCGAAGGCCAGCGCCGCTATCTGGAAAGCCTGAACGCCTACGCCCGCAGCATCGTGCAGCCCGCCGGCCGCCCGGATGTGGACGCCGTGCACGGCATACCGCCCACCGTCGCCATCGAGCAGCGCCTCTCGCGCGGCGGGCGCAAATCCACCGTGGGCACCATCACCGAGGTCTGGCACTTTCTGCGCCTGCTCTACGTGAAGCTGGGCGTGCAGCACTGCGTGCACGACGGCGCGCCCGTGCAGCCGCAAACGCCCGAACGCATCGCCGCGCAGCTGCTCACCCGCTACCGGGGCCAAACCATCTGCCTGATGGCCCCGCTGGTGGTGGGCCGCAAAGGCGTTTACACCGAACTGGCCGAATGGGCGCGCCCGCGCGGCTACGCCCACTTGCGCGTGGATGGCGAATTTCTGCCCACCGGCGCCTTCCCGCGCATCGACCGCTTCAAGGAACACACCATCGAGCTGCCCGTGCTGACCTTGCCCGTGACGCCCGGCAACGAAGCCGCCTTGCGCAGCGGCCTGGCGCGCGCGCTGGAGCACGGCAAAGGCATCGTTCACGTGCTGCACGGCGCCAGCGGCCTGCCTGCCGCGCTGCAAGCGGGCCAGCCCACGGCTGGCATGGGGCAGGTGGCCGTCTTTTCCACCCGCCGCGCCTGCCCCGTGTGCGACACCAGCTATGCCGAGCCAGACCCGCGCCTGTTTTCCTACAACAGCAAACACGGCTGGTGCCCCGAATGCGTGGGCACCGGCTTGCTGCTCACGCGCGAGCAGCGCCAGGCGCTGGATGACTCCGTGCTGGCGGGCGACCCAAAAGGCCGCGAGCAAAGCTTTGCCGAAGCCGATGTGGAGGGGCTGACGGGCCAACCCTGCCCCGCCTGCCACGGCACGCGCCTGAACCCCGTGGCGCGGCACGTGCTACTGCCAGCGGAATGGGGCAGCGCGCCTTCTGGCAAGCCCTCTGAATCAGAGCCAAATCGGCCTGAAGTCCTAGTGAAATCAGCGCGGGCAGCTACCAAAAAAGGAGCGGAAAAGAACCTAGAAAGCCCCGGAAGCCACGGCGGCATCGCCATCACCGAACTGGCCCGCATGAGCGTCAGCCAGCTGCGCCAGTGGTTTGCCGCGCTGCGCCTGCAAGGGCGCGAAGCGGAAATCGCGCGCGATTTGCTGCCCGAAATCAGCAGCCGCCTTGAATTTCTGGAGCAAGTGGGCCTGGGCTACCTCACGCTGGACCGGGGCGCGCCCACGCTCAGCGGCGGCGAAGCCCAGCGCATCCGCCTGGCCGCCCAGCTGGGCAGCAACCTGCAAGGCGTGTGCTACGTGCTCGACGAACCCACCATCGGCCTGCATGCGCGCGACAACCACATCCTGCTGGACGCGCTGCACCAGCTCTCGGCCAAAGGCAACACGCTGGTCGTGGTGGAGCACGACGAAGACACCATCCGCCGCGCCGAACACCTGATCGACATCGGCCCCGGCGCGGGCGTGCGCGGCGGCCGCCTCATCGCCCAGGGCAGCGTGGCCGACCTGGCCGCCGCGCCCGAATCCGCCACGGGCCGCTACCTGCGCCAGGCCATGCGCCACCCCCTGCACCCGCGCCGCGAAGTGAACTGGCCCGCCAGCGTGCAAGACGCCAGCCAGGCCATCCGCAGCGACGCTGGCAAAGGCCAGCCGCCTGCCGCCGCCCGCATGGCCCAGGCCCTGCAAACGCTGGGCGACTTTCCCGTCAGCAGCGAACCCGGCTGGCTCTGGCTGCAAAACGCCTGCCTGCACAACCTGCGCCACATCAACGCGGCCCTGCCCCTCAAGCGCCTGGTCGCCGTCACCGGCGTGAGCGGCAGCGGCAAATCCACCTTCGCCCGCGACGTGCTCCTGAGCAGCGTGCAGCGCCTGCTCGCCAGCAAGGCCGCCGCCGGAACAACGCCCAAAACCCGCTCCAGCGCACGCCAATCAAGCGCCAGCAGCTATCAAAACAGCGGCGCAGGCAGCGCCACGGGCTGCGCCGACCTCAAAGGCTTTGGCGGCATCGACCGCGTGCTCGAAGTCGATCAAACCCCCATCGGCAAAACCCCGCGCTCGTGCCCCGCCACCTACATCGGCTTCTGGGACACCGTGCGCAAGCTCTTTGCCGACACGCTGGAAGCCCGCGCGCGCGGCTACGGCCCAGGGCGGTTTTCCTTCAACACCGGCGAAGGCCGCTGCCCGGCTTGCGAAGGCCAGGGCATGCGCACCATCGAAATGGCCTTTCTGCCCGACGTGAAAGTGCCCTGCGAAACCTGCCACGGCGCGCGCTTTTCGCCCGAAACCCTGGCCGTCACCTGGCGCGGCAGAAACATTGGCGACGTGTTGCAAATGGAAGTGGACGAAGCCGTGGACTTCTTCGCCGCCATGCCCGCCATTGCCCACCCCCTGCAACTGCTCAAGGACGTGGGCCTGGGCTACCTCACCCTCGGTCAGCCCAGCCCCACCTTGAGCGGTGGCGAAGCCCAGCGCATCAAGCTCGTGACCGAACTCGCCAAAGCGCGCGACGACCTCACCCGCCGGGGCCGCAAAGCCCCGCACACCCTCTACGTGCTCGACGAACCCACCGTCGGCCTGCACATGCAAGACGTGGAAAAACTCATCCACGTCCTGCACCGCCTGGTCGATGCCGGCCACAGCGTCATCGTCATCGAACACGACCTGGACCTCATCGCCGAAGCCGACTGGATCATCGACCTAGGCCCCGAAGGCGGCGACGCCGGCGGCCAGCTGGTCGCCGCCGGCACGCCGGAAGATGTGGTGAAGGCAGGCACGCACACGGGGCAGGCGGTGGAAAAGCTTTTGAAATCCCGAAAAGGAAATTGATATGAAAAAAATCATTTCTCCGTAAATTCCGTATATGGAAAGGAATAACGAAAATCAAGCTTCATGAATCGTCTTGGACGATTTGAATTTGGTATTTATAAAAACCGATTTGTACTTTCACACCCCCGGGCGGACTCTGAACAGGCCCTACCATCGCTCCCTTTCACCAACAAAAGGAAGCAATATGGCTGACGTGACTGGGGCCTTTGAGCAGTGCATGGCGTCCAGTCCGCATGGGGGCGGCGCGCTGGATGCGCTGCAATGCGGCATCAATCTGGGCAATGATTTTTTGTGGACCTGGCTGGTTTACATGCTGCTGGGCGTGGGGGTGCTGTTCACGCTGGGCACGGGGTTTGTGCAGTTGCGGCTGCTGGGGCGCAGCGTGCGCGAGATGCTGGGCAGCCGCAGCGATGGCGATGACGCACACGGGCACGGCATCACGCCCTTTCAGGCGTTCGTGACGGGGCTGGCCAGCCGCGTGGGCACGGGCAACATCGCCGGGGTGGCCATTGCCATTTCCACGGGCGGGCCGGGCGCGGTGTTCTGGATGTGGATGACGGCGCTGCTGGGCATGAGTTCGGCGTTTGCCGAGTCGTCGCTGGCGCAGCTTTTCAAGGTGCGCGACCACGGCAACCGCCAGTTTCGCGGCGGGCCGGCGTACTACATCACGCATGGCCTGCGCCAGCGCTGGCTGGGCACGGTGTTTGCGCTCAGCATGATTTTGTGTTTTGGCTTTGTGTTCAACGCCATTCAGTCCAACACGATCATCGAGGCGGTGAAATCGGCGGCGGGCTGCGCCAGCGGCAGCGGCGCTTGCGAGCAAGACTGGCAGGTGTACCGCCACGCGCTGGGCGCGGTGCTCATCATCATCACCGCGCCCATCATTTTTGGCGGCATTCGCCGCGTGTCGCGCATTTCAGAGGCGCTGGTGCCCATCATGGCGACGGCCTATTTGCTGATGGCGCTGTATGTGATTGCCATGAATCTGGACAGGGTGCCGCAGATGTTCGCCCTGATTTTTGACAATGCGTTCGACTTCCGCTCCGCCGCAGGCGGGCTGGCGGGCAGCGCGGCGGCCAAGGCCATGCAGCTGGGCATCAAGCGCGGGCTGTTTTCCAACGAGGCGGGCATGGGTTCGGCGCCCAACGCGGCAGCGGCAGCGGATGTCAAGCACCCGGTCTCGCAAGGAATGATTCAGATGCTGGGCGTGTTTGTGGACACCATCGTGGTGTGCTCATGCACGGCCTTCATCGTGCTGCTGTCTGACATGCCTGCCGATGGCACGCTCACGGGCATTCAGCTCACGCAATCGGCGCTGGAAAGCCAGGTGGGGGGCTTCGGGCAGTATTTCCTGGCGGTGGTGCTGTTCATGTTTGCGTTTTCCTCGGTGATTGGCAATTACGCCTACGCCGAGTCCAACGTGCAGTACCTGCACAGCCATCGCCTGACGCTGGCCATCTTCCGCATGGCGGTGCTGGCCTTCGTGTACTTCGGCGCGGTGGCCAAAGTGGGGCTGGTGTGGGACATGGGCGATTTGTCGATGGGCATCATGTCCTTCATCAACCTGGTGGCCATCGTGCTGCTGTGCCCGCTGGTGTTCATGCTGCTCAAAGACTATTCGGCGCAGTTGCGCGCCGGCTCGAAAGAGCCGGTTTTCCGGCTGGCGGCCCACCCGCAGCTCAAAGGCCGCGTGCCGCAGGCCGATATCTGGTAATGGCAGCCTGAGAGCCTGTGCCAAGCCACGCCCGTGGGCGCGAAAAGCGCGGCCTCGGGCGATCTTGGGCGTTGCAAACGTTTTGTCGGGCGCAAGCGGGCAGCAAGGCCTATCTGCGGCTTGAAAAGTTTCCAAAAATAAAAGCAGGGGTTTGATGAAAAAGCACCTGCATCCTTTTTGGTTCTGGCTGGGATTTAACAACGCCGTTTATTTCCTGATGCTATTTACATAGTGCCCGGACTGAGCCGTTTTTCAAACGGCCTGACTTTGCCCGATATGCTGCCGTGCAATTAAGGCAGCGTTTATCTGCAAACCTATTTGGGTAACTTGGGGCAGAGGGCAGGCGGTTTTATCTGCACCGCCAGATGGCCGCCGACATGGTTTATCCCGCGCTGTTCGGCTATACCTATCTTCGTCTGACCAGCCTGCTGTTGGCGGGAGCGCGCTTTCGGGCATATTGAAAAAACGGCTGCTGCCGCTGCCCGTTGTTTCGGCGGTATCGGATTATCTGGAGAATTGTTGCCTGATTGCCGTGGTTTCTGCCTGCCCCGAAGCACTGCAAATTGCCGCCGCCGCTCCATTTTTTACCGTTGTCAAATCTGCGGCGGGTATGCTGACGTTCGTCATGTTGGCAGTGCTGCTGTTGTGGCAATTGGCTGGCAGGATGCGGAAATCCTGACGAGGTCACCTGAAAAAACCTAAAACAAGGAGAAACAGCATGCCGCAAACCAAAATCTCCGCCGTCTTATTCCACTCTGGTCCGCCACCCTTTACGGCCAGGCTTCGAGCAAGGGTTGAAAGATTCTGAAAATCTGCGGCAGCCTGGGCGTGGGCGGCGGCTTCAGGTGCACTTGCGTTCTGCGCCGCACCTGTATCTCTTGTTAAAAACAAGAGCAAATTTCAGGGGTAAAAAATACCGTTCTGCGCGCTTTCCACGAGGACATCACGCTATCGATAAAGGAGCGAAATAACGCCCTTCGCTTCAGGCGGCTTTTGCCGCAGCGGGGTTGCCATTGCCGAAGCGGGCGGCGATGTAGTCTTCCACGATGCGCTGGAAGTCTTGCGCGATGTGATCGCCGCGCAGGGTCATGGCTTTTTCGCCGTCGATGAAGACGGGGGCGGCGGGCGATTCGCCGTTGCCGGGCAGGCTGATGCCGATGTCGGCGTGTTTGCTTTCGCCGGGGCCATTGACGATGCAGCCCATGACGGCGACTTTCAGGCGCTCGACGCCCGGGTACAGGTCGCGCCAGACGGGCATTTGGGCGCGCAGGTAGTCGTCGATGTCTTTGGCCAGCTCCTGGAAGGTGGTGCTGGTGGTGCGGCCGCAGCCGGGGCAGGCGCTGACGCTGGGCACGAAGGCGCGCAGGCCCATGGCTTGCAGGATTTCGCTGGCGACCAGCACTTCTTGCGTGCGCGCTTCGCCGGGCTGGGGGGTGAGGCTGACGCGGATGGTGTCGCCGATGCCTTCTTGCAGCAGGATGGACAGGGCGGCCGCCGAGGCGACGGTGCCTTTGGCGCCCATGCCCGCTTCGGTCAGGCCCAGGTGCAGGGGGTAGCGGCAGCGGCGGGCCAGTTCGCGATAGACGGCGATGAGGTCTTGCACGCCGCTGACTTTGCAGCTGAGGATGACTTGCCCGGGCGCCATGCCCAGGCGCACGGCCAGATCGGCCGATTCGATGGCGGAGGTGACGAGCGCCTCGTACATGACCTGGCGCGCTTCCCACGGCTGGGCGCGGCGGTTGTTGGCGTCCATCAGGCCGGCCAGCAGGTCTTGGTCGAGGCTGCCCCAGTTCACGCCAATGCGCACGGGCTTGTCCCACTTGAGGGCGGCTTCGATCATTTGGCCGAATTGCTTGTCTTTTTTGTCGCCTTTGCCGACGTTGCCGGGGTTGATGCGGTATTTGGACAGGGCCTGGGCGCAGCCCGGAAATTCGGTGAGCAGGCGGTGGCCGTTGTAGTGAAAGTCGCCAATGAGCGGCACGTCGATGCCCATGCGGTCGAGCTGCTCGCGGATGTGGGGCACTTCGGCGGCGGCCTCGGGGGTGTTGACCGTCAGGCGCACCATTTCGCTGCCGGCTTGCGCGAGTTCCTTGACCTGGATGGCGGTGCCAATGGCATCCACGGTGTCGGTGTTGGTCATGGATTGCACGCGCACGGGCGCATCGCCGCCGACAGTGACGACGCGTGCGCCCCAGCAAACGCGCGCCTGGCGCGAGCGGCGCGCGGCGGGCTGGACGATGGCAATGGGTTGGGCGGAGGCGGTTTCAGGCATCGTGGAAATCCGGCCTGGCGGCAGTGCGCTTCTGGCCGGTGAAAGCGGCAAAAGGGCCTTATTTCACTTCAAAGCGGGCCACACTGCCGCGAGCCAGGGCTTTGGCGTCAAACGGCTCGCCGCGCACGGTGACGCTGACGCCATCAACCTTGCCGATCTTCACGGTCAGCGGCAGCTCGCCTTCGGTCACGCTGGCCTGCTCGCCCGCCTTGAGGGTGCGGTCCAGCAGGTTTTTGCCTTTGGCGTCACGCACGCTCACCCAGGTGGACTGCGTGGCGGCGAAGGCGATGAATGGGGCGGCGGGCTGGGGCGCAACCGGCGCGGCTTCTGCGGCGGCGGGCGGGGCTTCTGGCGCTGCGACAGGCGCAGAAAGAGCGGGCGTTGAAGAAGCCGGCGGCTCCGGCTGGAGAGGCGGCTGGGCCGCCAGCGGCGAGTCAGAGTGTTCGCTGACGGCTTCCACCACCATGCCGGACGCGGGGGCGTGAGCGCCGTCTTCGCGCATGCCGTCCTGCGTGGTTTCCGCCGGGGCGTTGAGCCGGATGGGCAGCGTGGGCAGCAAAGACAGCGCCGCCGCGCCCAGCGCCAGCAGCGCCAGGATGATCAGCACCGGGCGGCTGAACAAGTGCGACAGCAGCGATGCGGGCCGGTCGCTGGCGCGGTGAAACGGCGCATAGCCCGCGTTGCTGGCGGGGCTGTACAGGCCGTGGCGCGAGGTGGGCATGCAGGCCAGCACGGCGGCGGCATCGCCCCCCAGGTGGCGGCAGATGGATGCGGCCAGGCCCCGGGCGAAGGTGATGTCAGGCAGCAGCTCCAGACGCCCGGCTTCCAGCGCCTCGATGCGGTACAGCGGCACTTTCAGGGCATTGGCGAGCAGGTCGGCGTCGATGCCGGCGGCTTCACGCACCTGGCGCAGCATCACGCCCGCGCGCACGGCGGGCGCATCGGGCGGCTCGGACTTGGCGGCCGGCGCGTCAGTCTCCAGCGGGGCGGGCGCGGTCGCCTGCTCGCGCAAAGGCAGCGGTGCCGGAGCGCTGTCGCGGCCCTGCCGTGCCAGCTCACTCATTGAAGCGTCCCCGCTCATAGGACACCAGCTGGCTTGAGCTGGGGTAGCGGCGGCGCAGCTGGTCGGCCAGTTGCAGCACGGCTTCCGTGTGGCCAAGCTGGCGCTCGATCTTGATGCCCAGCCATAGCGATTCGGCGTTGCCCAGTTCGCTGTTGTTCAGGCGGCGGATGTAAAAGCGCGCGCGCTCCAGGTCGCCGCGCAGGAACAGCAGCTGCGAGAGGTTGTAGCCGGTGATGGGGTTGCCAGGGTCCAGCTCGTAGGCTTTCAGCAGCGTGGCTTCGGCCTTGGTGCGGTCGCCCGCGCGGGCCTCGCAGATGCCCTTGGTCATCAGGGTCTTGGCGCGCTCCGGGTACAGCGGGTTGCTGACGGCGCGGTCGAACATCTGGCTGGCCTGTTCGTAATTTTTTTGCTGGCAGTACATCCAGCCCAGGTTGTGCAAGGTGTTGCTGTCGCGCGGATTGAGCGACAGGGCGCGCTGCAACTGGGCGCTGGCCATGGGCATGTCGCCCAGAGACATGTAAATGAGGCCCGAGAGGTTGTAGGCGTCCGGGAAGGTGGGGTCGATTTGCAGCACCTGCTTGAGTTCGCTCAGCGCCACGGCGGTCTGCCCGTTTTCAAAGTAGCTGGCCGCCAGCGCCAGGCGCGTGCGGGCGCGGCGCCGGGCGTCGGTTTCGTTGTCGGGCGTGATCAGGCCGGCGGAAACGGCGTCGTCCATGCCAGTTTTGCTGCCTGAAGTAGCACAGCCGCCCAGGGCGGCGGCCAGCGCCAGCGCAGCGGCAGCCAGCGCCAGGCTGCGAAAAAGCGGGGAAGCGGGCATGGCATTCATGACAGAGGCTCCTTCAGATGAAATCGGCTGAGGCCGCCCGCCGGGCGGCGGCAGGCTGGGCGGCGGAGGGGGCGGAGGGGGCGGAGGGGGCGGCAGGCGTCAGGCGCGGCATGCGGTGCAGCACCACGGTGTGCTGGCGCGCCATGCGCTCGGCCACGCGGGTGCGGTCGCGCACGTCGCCCGCCAATTGGCCGCAGGCGGCGTCGATGTCGTCGCCGCGCGTTTTGCGCACGGTGGTGACGATGCCCGCGTCATTGAGCATCTTCGCGAACGCCTGCACGCTGGCCGCAGGCGAGCGCAGCAGGCCCGATTGCGGGAAAGGATTGAACGGAATCAGGTTGAATTTGCAGCGCAGCCCGTCGGCGGCATGGGCGCGCATCAGGGCGATCAGCGCCTTGGCATGCGAGGGCTGATCGTTCACGCCGTCCAGCATGCAGTATTCAAAAGTGATGAAGTCGCGCGGCGCATGCGCCAGGTAGCGCGTGCAGGCGGCCAGCAGCTCGGCCAGCGGGTATTTGCGGTTCAGCGGCACGAGGGCGTCGCGCAGTTCATCCGTGGGCGCGTGCAGCGAAACGGCCAGGGCCACGGGGCAGTCGGCGGCCAGCCGGTCGATCATGGGCACCACGCCAGAGGTGGAAACCGTGAGCCGGCGGCGCGAGAGGCCGTAGGCGTGGTCGTCCAGCATGGTGCGCAGGGCGGGCACCAGCCGGGCGTAGTTTTGCAGCGGCTCGCCCATGCCCATCATCACCACGTTGGAAATCACGCGCTGATCCGTTGCCAGCTTGCGGCGCAGGAAATGCTCGGCAAACCACAGTTGCGCCACGATTTCGCCCGATGTGAGGTTGCGGCTGAAGCCCTGATGGCCGGTGGAGCAAAAGCGGCAGCCCACGGCGCAGCCCGCTTGCGAGGAAATGCACAGCGTGCCCCGGTCGTCTTCGGGGATGAACACGGTTTCCACCGCATTGCCGCCGCCCACGTCGAACAGCCATTTCACGGTGCCGTCGCGCGATTCATGCTGCTTGATGGCGCGCAGCGCCGTCACGCTGGCGCGGCCCGCCAGTTTGTCGCGCAGCGATTTGGCCAGGTCGCTCATTTGCGCGAAGTCGCTCGCGCCGCGCTGGTGAATCCAGCGGAAAAGCTGGGTGGCGCGAAAGCGCTTTTCGCCCAGCGTTTCGCAAAAGGCGGCCAGCCCTTGCGCGTCAAAGTCGAGCAGATTGACGGTTTCTTCAGTCATGGGGCCAGCCGCTGCGCTTTGCCTGTTCAAGGTTTTTTTAGCGGGAGAAGATTTGCATGCCGGGGAAGAAGAAGGCCACTTCCACGGCGGCAGTTTCAGGCGCGTCGGAGCCGTGCACGGCGTTGGCGTCAATGCTGTCGGCGAAATCGGCGCGGATGGTGCCTTTTTCGGCCTTCTTGGGGTCGGTTGCACCCATCAGCTCGCGGTTTTTGGCAATCGCGCCTTCGCCTTCGAGCACCTGAATCATCACGGGGCCGGAGACCATGAAGTCCACCAGATCCTTGAAGAAGGGGCGCTCTTTGTGCACGGCGTAGAACTGCTCGGCTTCACGGCGCGAGAGATGCGCCATGCGGGCGGCCACGACTTTCAGGCCGGCGCCTTCAAAACGGGCGTAAATCTGGCCGATGACGTTCTTGGCGACGGCATCGGGCTTGATGATGGAAAGAGTGCGTTCAATGGCCATGCTGGTTTCTCTGCAAAAAAGCGGGGCGCGGATACGCCCCATTAAAAATTGTTTATTTTAGAGGCGTGATTGTGTGAAGTCTTGCCAAGTCAAAGCGGGCCGTCGCGTGCAGACAGCCCGTTTCGCTTTGTAAACAGGAGCAAATTCAGGCCGCCTAAATAGCCTGAGGTCCTGGTAGAGACGGGAGAGTTTGCTATCGATTGAGGAGCGGGTAAAAACGGGCCGCCAGCGCCGGGCCTGGGCCGCCTCAAAGCAGGCTCTCAGGCGCTCACGCGCTCGATGTCCGCGCCTATGGCGCGCAGCTTTTCTTCCATCTGGTCGTAGCCCCGGTCCAGGTGGTAGATGCGGTCCACGCGCGTTTGTCCTTCGGCCACCAGGGCGGCGATGACCAGGCTGGCCGAGGCGCGCAAATCGGTGGCCATGACGGTTGCGCCCGTCAGGCTGGCCGCGCCGTCTATATCGGCCGTGCGGCCTTCCACGTGGATGCGCGCGCCCAGGCGGGCCAGTTCGTTCACGTGCATGAAGCGGTTTTCAAAAATGGTTTCCGTCACCGCGCTGTGGCCTTGCGCCACGCAATTGAGCGCCATGAACTGCGCCTGCATGTCGGTGGGAAAGCCGGGGTATTCGCTGGTGCGGAAGTTCTGCGCCTTCAGATGCGCCGCGCCTTCGCTTTGCACGCGCAGGGCGCTGCCTTCGGGCGTGTTTTCTTCCTGCACGCGCACGCCCGCCTCGCGCAGTTTTTCCAGCACGGCGCCCAGGTGTTCGGCGCGGGCGTGGCGCAGCAGCACATCGCCGCCCGTGGCGGCCACGGCCACGGCGAAGGTGCCCGCCTCGATGCGGTCGGCCACCACGGCGTGCTCGCAGCCGTGCAGGCGCTGCACGCCCTGCACGCGGATGCGGCTGCTGCCGTGGCCTTCGATACGCGCGCCCATGCGGATGAGCATTTCGGCCAGATCGGCCACTTCCGGCTCCTGCGCGGCGTTTTCCAGCACGGTTTCGCCTTCGGCCAGCGTGGCGGCCATGAGCAGGTTTTCGGTGCCGGTGACAGTGATCATGTCGGTGGTGATGCGCGCGCCTTGCAGGCGCTGGCGTCCGGCGGGCAGGCGGGCCTGGATGTAGCCGTGCGCCACTTCGATTTCGGCGCCCATCGCGCGCAGGCCGCTGATGTGCTGATCCACGGGCCGCTGCCCAATGGCGCAGCCGCCGGGCAGCGACACGCTGGCATGCCCCAGCCGCGCCAGAAGCGGCCCCAGCGCCAGAATGGAAGCGCGCATGGTCTTGACCAGCTCATAGGGCGCGCGCGGCTCCAGCGGGCCGGCGCAGTGAAAGCGCATGCCGCCGCGCTCGCCCACGGTTTGCACGTCCATGCCCATGCTTTGCAGCAGGCGGCGCATGGTGGCCACGTCTTGCAGGCGCGGCACGTTGGTCAGGCGCACGGGGTCTGTGGTGAGCAGCGCGGCGCACATTTCGGGCAGGGCGGCGTTTTTTGCGCCGGAGATGACGACTTCGCCTTGCAGGCGGCGGCCGCCGCGAATGAGGAGTTTGTCCATGAGGAGATTGATGCGGGGCGTGGCGCGGAAAAGATGCGGGCGGGGAGATTACTTCATCCCTGATGGGCATGCCCGCCTGGCCCGGCGACAATCCGCGCCCCATGCACGACTCCATACGCCAGCAGCTCGCGCGGCGCGCCGAGCGCCTCTCCGAAATCGACTTTCTGCTCACGCGGCCCGACATCATGGCCGACATGACGCAGTTCATGCGCCTGTCGCGCGAGCACACCGAAGTGAGCGCCGTGGTCTCGCGCTGGCAGCGCTACGGCCAGCGCGAAGCCGATCTGGCCGCCGCACAGGCGCTGCTGCAAGACGCCGCGCAAGACGCGGAAATGCAGCAGATGGCGCAGGAAGAAATCAGCGCCTGCCAAAGCGAGCTGGCGCAGCTGGAGGGCGAGTTGCAGCGCCTGCTGCTGCCCAAAGACCCGGATGACGAGCGCAACGCCTTCGTGGAAATCCGCGCGGGCACGGGCGGCGACGAATCGGCGCTGTTTGCGGGCGATCTGGCCCGCATGTACACCCGCTACGCCGAAACGCAGGGCTGGCGCGTGGAAGTGGTGAGCGAATCGCCCGCCGAGCTGGGCGGCTACAAGGAAGTGGTGCTGCGCGTGGCGGGCGAAGGCGCGTATGGCCGCCTGCGCTACGAATCGGGCGGGCACCGCGTGCAGCGCGTGCCCGTGACGGAAACGCAAGGCCGCATCCACACCAGCGCCGCCACCGTGGCCGTGATGCCCGAGCCGGACGAGGCTGCCGCCGTCACGCTCAACCCGGCCGATTTGCGCATCGACACCTTCCGCGCCAGCGGCGCGGGCGGCCAGCACATCAACAAAACCGATTCCGCCGTGCGCGTGGTCCACCTGCCCACGGGCCTGGTGGCCGAATGCCAGGACAGCCGCAGCCAGCACAGCAACAAGGCGCGCGCGCTGCAAGTGCTGCAAGCGCGCCTGCAGGAAAAAGAGCGCAGCGAGCGCGCCGCCAAAGAAGCGGCCACGCGCAAGGGCCTGATTGGCAGCGGCGACCGCAGCGACCGCATCCGCACCTACAACTTTCCGCAAGGCCGCGTGAGCGACCACCGCATCAACCTCACGCTCTACAAACTGGCCGCCGTGATGGAAGGCGACCTGGACGAAGTGCTGCACGCCCTGCAAGCGGCCCGCGAGGCCGAGCAGCTGGCAGCGCTCATGCCATGAGCGGCCAGCGCATTTATTTGCTCTTTCTTTGATAGTGGGCTGCGCAGGTTCCACTAGGACTCCACGGCTTTTCGGCCCCTTGAATTTGCTCCTGTTTCTGATGTGAAAGCGCCCGCTTGCCACGGCTTGCCGCCTGCTGCTGCGCCAAGGGTGCGGCGGCCTGCGCCCCGGATAATGGCCGGTTGCTTTTTTGCCGCCGATGACTCCGAAATCTCCTGCTTTTGCCGCCGCCGGTGACGGCCTGCCGCTGGCTGCCGCCTTGCGCCAGCGGGCCATGCACGTGCGCGGCGCGCGCACGCACAACCTGAAAAACATCGATCTGGACATTCCGCGCGATCAGCTCGTGGTCATCACGGGGCTGAGCGGCTCGGGCAAGTCCAGCCTGGCCTTTGACACGCTCTACGCCGAAGGGCAGCGGCGCTATGTGGAAAGCCTTTCGGCCTACGCGCGGCAGTTCTTGCAGCGCATGGACAAGCCGGATGTGGACTTGATCGAGGGCCTGGCGCCGGCCATTGCCATCGAGCAAAAGGCCACCAGCCACAACCCGCGCTCCACCGTGGGCACGGTGACGGAAATTCACGACTACCTGCGCCTGCTCTACGCCCGCGCGGGCGTGCCGCACTGCCCGCAGCACGGCACGCCCTTGCAGGCGCAAACCGTCAGCCAGATGGTGGATGCCGTGCTGGCCCTGCCCGAAGGCACGAAGCTGATGGTGCTGGCGCCCGTGGCGCGCGGCAAAAAAGGCGAGTTCGCCGATTTGCTGGCGCAGATGCAGGCGGCGGGCTACGTGCGCTTTCGCGTGGGCGGCCAGGTGCTGGAGGCGGCGGACGTGCCCGCGCTGAAAAAGACCGAAAAGCACGACATCGACGTGGTGATCGACCGCATCAAGGTGCGCGGCGCGGGTGATGACGAAGCGCTGGCCCAGCAGCGCCAGCGCCTGGCCGAGAGTTTCGAGGCCGCGCTGCGCCTGGCCGATGGCCGCGCCATTGCGCTGGAGATGGACGGCGGCCGCGAGCATCTGTTCAACACCCGCTTTGCCTGCCCGCGCTGCAACTGGGCGCTGGCGGAGCTGGAGCCGCGCCTGTTTTCCTTCAACTCGCCCACGGGCGCCTGCCCGGCGTGCGACGGGCTGGGCTGCACGGATTTTTTTGACCCGCAGCGCGTGGTGGCCTTTCCTTCGCTGAGCCTGGCCGGCGGCGCCATCAAGGGCTGGGACCGGCGCAACGCCTTTTACTTCGCCATGCTGGAGGGCCTGGCGCGGCATTACGGCTTCAGTGTGGACACGCCGTTTGAGGCGCTGCCTGCGCGCGTGCAGCAGGTGGTGCTGCACGGCTCGGGCGAAGAAGCCATCAACTTCAGCTACACCTTCGCTTCCGGAGAGCAGGCGCAGCGCACGGCGCGCAAAAAGCACCCGTTTGAAGGCGTGATTCCAAACATGGCCCGCCGCTGGCGCGAGACCGACTCTGCCGTGGTGCGCGAGGAGCTGGCCCGCTTGCGCAGCCGCCAGACGTGCCCCGAATGCGGCGGCGCGCGCCTGCGCGCCGAGGCGCGCTGCGTGACGGTGGGCGAGGGGGCGGACGCCCGCGCCATTCACGAAATCAGCCGCGCCACGCTGGCCGGCGCGCAGGCGTGGTTTGCCGCGCTGCGCCTGCAAGGCGCGCGCGCGGACATTGCAGACAAGGTGGTGCGGGAAATCGGCAGCCGCCTGAAATTTCTCAACGACGTAGGCCTGGGCTATCTGAGCCTGGAGCGCAGCGCCGAAACGCTCTCTGGCGGCGAAGCGCAGCGCATTCGCCTGGCTTCGCAAATCGGCAGTGGCCTGACGGGCGTGATGTATGTGCTCGATGAGCCTTCCATCGGACTGCACCAGCGCGACAACGACCGCCTCATCGCCACGCTCCAGCATTTGCGCGATCTGGGCAACAGCGTGCTGGTGGTCGAACACGACGAAGACATGATCCGCGCCGCCGATTGCGTGATTGACATGGGGCCGGGCGCGGGCGTGCACGGCGGCCGCGTGATGGCGCAAGGCACGGCGCAAGAAGTGGCGCGGCAGCCGCAGTCCGTGACCGGCCAGTTCTTGAGCGGCGCGCGCCGCATCGCCGTGCCCCGGCGGCGCGCCCTGCCGGCCTGCCTGCGCGACGAGGCGGGCGAAGAAGCAAGCCCGCAGGCGGACGGCCAGGCCGCAAAAGCTGCAAAAGCCGCAAAAGCCGACCGGGGCGCGCTGCGCATCGTCGGCGCGCGCGGCAACAACCTCAAAGGCGTGAACGTCAGCATTCCCATTGGGCTGCTCACTTGCGTGACCGGCGTTTCAGGCTCGGGCAAAAGCACTCTGGTCAATGAAACGCTGCTGGCCGTTGCCGCGCACCAGCTCAACCACGCGCAGACCGAAGCCGCCCCGCACGAGGCCATCGAGGGGCTGGAGCACTTTGACAAAGTGATTGCCGTGGACCAAAGCCCCATTGGCCGCACCCCGCGCAGCAACCCGGCCACCTACACCGGCCTGATGACGCCCATGCGCGAGCTGATGGCCGAAACGGCCACCGCCCGCGAGCGCGGCTACGGCCCCGGGCGCTTTTCCTTCAACGTGCCGCAAGCCAGCGGCGGCGGCCGCTGCGAAGCCTGCCAGGGCGACGGCGTGGTGAAAGTGGAAATGCACTTTCTGCCCGATGTGTATGTGCCTTGCGACATCTGCCACGGCCAGCGCTACAACCGCGAAACCCTGCAAGTGCAGTGGAAGGGCCGCCACATCGCGCAGATTCTGGACATGACCGTGGAAGAGGCGCACGCCTTTTTCAAGGACCAGCCCGCCATCGCCCGCAAGCTGCAAACCCTGCTGGAAGTGGGCCTGGGCTACATCACCCTGGGCCAAAGCGCCACCACGCTATCGGGCGGCGAGGCGCAGCGCGTCAAGCTCGCGCTGGAACTCTCGCGCCGGGGCACGGGCAAAACCCTGTATGTGCTGGACGAACCCACCACCGGCCTGCACTTTGCCGATATCGACATGCTGCTCAAAGTGCTCCAGCAGCTGTGCGACGCGGGCAATACCGTCGTCGTCATCGAGCACAACCTGGATGTGATCAAGACCGCCGACTGGCTCATTGACCTCGGCCCCGAAGGCGGCGCGCTCGGCGGCAGCCTGGTCATTCAGGGCAGGCCCGAAGCCGTGGCCGCCTGCTGCGCCAGCCACACGGGCCGCTATCTGGCGCGAACGCTGGCGGCGGCTGGAGCGCCCGCCCAGGCCAAAGCAAAAACAGGAGCAAATACAGAAGGCTGAAATGCCGCTTTGCGCCCGTTCTACTAGGACATCACGCTATTGATTCGGGAGCTAATTTGCGGCTTTGGCGGCCTGTTCTGCTTCTGCATTTCCGCTCCTGCGCTCCTACGCGCCTGCGGCCGGGCTTTGAGCGGCTTCATGGCGCGGCTTCGAGCGCCTTGAGGCCGGCCAGAATTTCATCGACGCCAATGACTTCGCTGAACACCTGGGGCGCACGGCCCTTGGCTTGCAGCACGTAGGTGGGCACGCCGCTGCGGCCCAGGCTTTGCAGGTGGGCGCTGATGACGGGGTCGCGCCGCGTCCAGTCGGCGCGGAAGGTGCGCACGCCAGCGGCGTCAAAGGCATCGAGCACCTGCTGGCTGGCGAGGGTGGTTTTCTTGTTGTATTGGCACGTCACGCACCAGGCGGCGGTGTAGTCGATGAAAACGGGGTGGCCTTCGCTGAGCGCGGCCTGCACGGCAGCGTCAGACCAGGGCTGCCAGCGGCTGCCCGCACTGGCCGCGTTGCCTGTTGCAGCGGCGCTTTCCTCAAGGTGGGTGACGTTGGGGCCAATGCCTGCCAGCAGCCCGATCAGGGCCGCCGCCGCAAAAGCGGCCAGGCCGATGCGCGCGCGCCCTTGCAGGCCCAGCGCCCACAGCAGCATGGCCAGCGCCACCAGAATCATCAGCAGTGCGGCTGCGCCGTTGATGCCGCTTTGCTGGCCCAGCACCCACAGCAGCCACGTGGCCGTGGCGAACATGGGAAAGGCCATGAATTTCTTGAACACCTCCATCCACGCGCCGGGGCGCGGCAGGCAGCGCGCCAGCGCGGGCAGCCAGCTGGCGGCCAGATACGGCAGCGCCATGCCCAGCCCCAGCGCGGCGAAGATGGCCAGCGCTTGCGCCGCAGGCAGGCCAATGGCCAGCCCCAGCGAGGCGCCCATGAAAGGCGCCGTGCAGGGCGAGGCCACCGCCACGGCCAGCACGCCGGAGAGAAAGCTGTCGATCACGGGGTTTTCGGCTTGCAAACTAGCCACGCGGCTGGGCAGAAACTGGCCGAACTCGAAAACGCCCGCCAGGTTCAGCCCCAGCACGGCAAACAGCGCCGCCAGCAGCGCGATGACCAGCGGCGACTGCAACTGAAAGCCCCAGCCCAGCTGCGCCCCGGCCGCGCGCAGCGCCAGCATCAGTCCGCCAAGCAGCACGAAAGAAAGCACCACGCCCGCCGTGTAGGCCAGCCCGCCGGCGCGCTGGGCGCGCAAGTTGTCGCCATGCCGGGCAAAGCCAATCACCTTGATGGCCAGCACGGGAAACACGCAGGGCATGAGATTGAGCACCATGCCCCCCAGCAGCGCGCCCAGCAGGGCAAAGAAAAACACGCTGGCCGGCACGGCGGCTGCGCCAGCAGGCGAAGGAGCGGGCGAAAGGGCGGACGCGGCCGCGCCTTCTTGCAGCGCGGCAGCCATTTGCGGCGACACGCCGTCCGGCGGCTGCACGGCGGGCCACTGGCCCTGCACTTCGGCATGGGCGCGCCAGCTTTGCCCATCGGCGGCGGCCAGCAGCAGCGGCAGCGCAGCCGGGCTTTCAAGGCGGGTGTCGGCCACGGGCAGGCTGGCCGTCCAGACATCGCCTTCCCACTTTTGCGACCAGGTGGCGGGCGTCAAAGCCGCGCCCTCGCGCGCGGGCGACACGGCCGCCGCGACGATGTCGCCCGTTTCAGGAAACCACTGCAAAGGCTGGCCCTGCACGCTGGCGGGCAGGCCGCTGATGCGCATTTGCAGGCGCTGGCCGTCGCTGCTGAGCGTGGCGGTTTGCCCGCCAGACGGCAAATCGGCCGGCAGGCGGCCCAGCGCCTGCTCGAACGCCGCGCCATTGAGCGCCGAAGAGCCGCGCAGCGGCAGGCGAATGGCGAAATCGCCCTCTTGCGGAATGCATTCTTGCTTGCACACCAGCCAGGAGGCATGCAGGCGCACTTCCATCGCCTCGGCGGCCGGGCCTGGCTCGAATTCAGGCGTGATGGTCAGCGGCACGGGCAGCAGCACCGTGCCCTCATAGCCATAGTTCACCAGCGGCCCCAGCGGAAGGCGCTGCGGCAGCGGCCACTGGATTTCGCCCGCGCGCACGCCGGGCGGCAGCGTCCACTCCAGCTTGGTGGGCAGGCCCGAATCGCCCGGGTTCTTCCAGTAGGTATGCCAATGCGGCTGATGCTCCAGCCGCAAGCCCAGCCACACGGGGCGGCGGGCGGCGTTCGCTGCTTCCGCCGCCTCCGCGCCCACGGGCACGCCCTGCGGCGCGTAAGCCAGCAGCTGCGCGCGCACCTGCGGCGTGGCCACCTCATCGCCAGGCGCGCCGCTGGCCAGCACATTCAGCCCCGCCACCTGCGCGGGCGCGGCCGCCGAAAAAGCCGCCGCCAGCAGGGCGGGCAGCAGATGGCGCATGAAACGAAGGCGAGACAAAAGCGGCGCAGCAAAAGACATGGCGAAAAAAGAAACAGTCGAATACAAAAAGCGGCGTTCTGAGCGAAAACCGGCGGGCAGGTTCCATCCGACAGGCCCATTTTGCAAGCAGCAGCCTGTGGCTTTGCTCCAGGTAAAGAACGCGGCAGGCTGGCGGCGCGGGCCTGATGCGAAACCGCCGCCTCGCCGCGCCATGCGGGCGGGCGGGCGGGTTGAATAGCATTCGCGCTTTCCCGCATCTGTTTTCCATACCGGCCTTTGCCATGCCCGCACTCTTTCGCCACGCCCTGATGGCCGCCGCCCTGGCGCTGCCTGCCGCCTCGTTCGTCGCCCCGTTTGCCGCCCAGCCTGCCGCCGCCCAATCACTCATGGCCCTGCACGATGCCGCGCGCCAGCACGATGCCGCCTTGCAGGCCGCCCAGGCGCAGCTGCAAGCGGCGCGCGCCCGGGCGGGGCAGGCGCGCGCGGGGCTGCTGCCGCAGGCGGGGCTGAGCGGCAACGTTACGCGCTCGCATCTGGATGTGCACCTGGGCTCCATCGACAACGCCCGCAGCATCACCCAGCGCAGCCTCAACCTCAATGCCAGCCAGCCGCTGTACCGCCCGGCCAACCGCATTACCGCCACGCAAGGCGAACGGCAAGTGGCGCTGGCCGAGATGCAATGGCAGGCCGCCGCCCAGGAGCTGATCACGCGCCTGGCGCAGGCGTATTTCGACGTGCTGGCCGCGCACGACAGCCTGGAGCTGGCGCGCGCCTTCAAGGCCGCCGTGGGCCAGCAGCTGGAATCGGCGCGCCAGAACTTTGAAGTGGGCAACGCCACCATCACCGACAGCCGCGAGGCGCAAGCCCGGTTCGACCTGGCCCACGCGCAGGAAATCGCCGCCGAGAACGAATGGCGCGTGGCCCGCCTGGCGCTGGAGCAAGTCACCGGCCTGCCCGCGCCCGCGCCGCGCCCGCTGGCGCAACCCGTGCAGCTGCCGGAGGGCCTGCTCAAAACCCCGCTCACCGGCGCCGAAAGCCATGAAAGCGCCGAAGCCTGGGCGCAACTGGCGCAAGAGCGCAGCCCTGCCATCGCCCAGGCCCGCCTGGCGCTGGAAATGGCCGAGCTGGAAACCCGCAAAGCCAAAACCGGCCACCTGCCCACCGTGGACCTGCAAGCGGCCTACGGCTGGCAGCAATACCCCAATGGCAACCCCAGCGTCTCCACCATGCCCTACGCCCCCTACCGCCACCGCGCCGCCAGCGTGGGCGTGGCCGTGAACGTGCCCCTGTTCGCCGGCTTTGCCGTGCAAGAGCGCGTGCGCGAAACCCTTTCCCTGCAAGACAAGGCCCGCGCCGAGCTGGAAGGCGCGCGCCGCAACGTCACCCAGGCCGTGCGCAGCGCCTTCTACGGCCTGCAATCGGGCCTGGCGCAAGTTGCGGCGCTGCAAGCGGCAGAAAAAAGCAGCCTCACCGCGCTGCAAGCCAGCCAGACGGGGCTGGAAGCGGGCGTGCGCATCAGCCTGGACGTGCTCAACGCCCAGACCCAGCTCTACCAAACCCGGCGCGACCTGGCCCGCGCCCGCTACGCCGTGCTCACCGGCGCCCTGCGGCTGCGGCAAGCCAGCGGCACGCTGCAAGAAGAAGACTTGCAGCCCATCAACGCCCTGCTGGAGCCGCAGCAAAAAGAAGAACCAGAAGAACCCGCTGCGCCTGGCCAGCCCTGAACCCTTTCAAAAGCGGCAGGCCCTTCAATGGCAGGACGCCGCGAAACATGGCCAGCCCCGATGCGAATCATGAAACCGTCGGCAAAGCGCCCAGCGGCCGCCCGCCCCATGCCAGCGCGGCCAGCGCCGCGAAAGCGCCATGCGGGCTTCATCGCTCCCCCGCGCCTTGCTTTCACGCTCTGCCTCCATGCCCCGCATGCAAAGCCTGAATCAGCTCCTGAATTCATAGCGTGATATCCTAGTGAAAATTGCGCTAAAGCCGTTTTGACACCCATCAAATTTGCTCCTGTTTTTGGTAATTCAACGCCCTTGCCTTTAAAAGGGCGGGCGCATCTCCAACCGGCTATCAGCAGAAAAAACGGGCGCAAAAACCTCCAGAAAAAGCAGACGCGCCGCAGGCGGCCTATGCAATGATGAAAAATTAGGTAACGCCGCCCCTGCTTGCGGCCGCCGGGCTGGCGCGGCTTTGCGCCGCTGCGGCGTTTTCGCAAAACCATTGCAGCGCGCGCATGGCGAAATCTCGCCCCACAGGTTTTTTCAAGGAGAGCAGTTCATGACCGACAAAACCATTTCGCTGGACCTGTACAAGGCCAACGCCGCGCTGCAATTGCGCCTGACCCGGCTGCTGCAAGAAAGCGGCCATCACTGGCTGCAATCCATGCAGCAAACCAGCGCCGAGGGCCTGGCGGAAACATCCGCCAAGATTGAAGGGCTGTTGCAGTCAGCCAGCTGGCAGACGCTGGCCACCCTGCCTACGGAGAGCTTCTGGCGGCTGCTCCGCGCCAGCGACGCCAAAACAGCGCAGCAAATCGCCTTGCAAAACCAGGCCGCCTTCACCCAGGGAGTTCAGCAGGCGCTGCAAGCGTGGCAGGAAGAAATCACCCGCATCATGGCGGCGGCGTCTGACTCATCGCGCGCAGGCCTGCCCGAGTCATGGGCCGCCTGGCTGCCCCGCCTTGCGCCCCACGCCAAAAACGGTGATGAAAAGTAAAGCGCCAAAGGCAGCGCGGCGCGCAGCCGGGTCTTGCGGCCGGGCAAGGATTCACAAGGCCGCTCCGCCTGCTGGATTGCATCAGAAAGAGGAGCGAATTCAAAGGGTAGAAAATGCCGCTCTGCGCAGTTTCCATTAGGACATCATGCTATGGATCAAGGAGCAAATAAGCCTGCTCCCTGATCTGCCCGCGATCCGCCGTGGCCACGCCTTCCGGCCAGGCGGCGAACACGCTCTCAGTGGTTCAGGATCTTGCCCAGAAACTCTTTGGTGCGCGGCTGGCGGCCTTCGGGGTTGCCGAAGAACTCGTCCTTCGAGCAGTCTTCCAGAATGCGCCCGCCCACGTCAATGAAGATGACGCGGCTGGCCACCTTGCGGGCAAAGCCCATTTCGTGGGTGACCACCATCATGGTCATGCCCTCGGCGGCCAGTTTCACCATCACGTCCAGCACTTCGCCCACCATTTCGGGGTCCAGCGCCGAGGTTGGTTCGTCAAACAGCATCACCACCGGGTCCATGCTCAGGGCGCGCGCGATGGCCACGCGCTGCTGCTGGCCGCCCGAGAGCTGGCCGGGGAACTTGTCCTTGTGCGCCATCAGGCCCACGCGGTCCAGCATCTTCAGGCCGCGCGCGCGCGCTTCGTCCTGGCTGCGGCCCAGCACTTTCACTTGCGCCAGGGTCAGGTTCTCCGTCACGTCCAGATGCGGAAACAGCTCGAAATGCTGAAACACCATGCCCACACGGCTGCGCAGCCGGGGCAGGTTGGTCATGGGGCTGGTCACTTCGGTGCCATCCACGGTGATGCGGCCTTTTTGCACCGGCTCCAGGCCATTGACGGTTTTGATCAGCGTGGACTTGCCTGATCCGGACGGCCCGCACACCACCGCCACGTCGCCTTTGTCGATATTCACCGAGCAGTCGCGCAGCACTTGCACCGGCCCATACCATTTGGAGACGTTTTCAATTTTGATCATGGGTTCGCTCATTGCATATTCCTCATCGAATGATGGTTATTTTCGCGTGCAGGCGCCTGACCAGCCATGACAGGCAAAAGCAAATCACGAAATAAACCGCCGCCGCCAGCAGGTAGGCCTCCACCGTGCGGCCATAGGTTTTGCCCGCCACATCCAGCCCCTTGAGCAGGTCATAGGCTCCGATGGCGTAAACCAGCGAAGTATCCTGAAAAAGAATAATGGTCTGCGTGAGCAGCACCGGCAGCATGTTGCGCAGGGCCTGCGGCAATATCACCAGCCGCATGTTCTGCAAATAAGTCATGCCCAGCGCTTCGGCCGCGAAAACCTGCCCGCGCGGAATGGACTGAATGCCCGCGCGCATGATTTCACTGAAATAGGCCGCCTCGAACGCCACGAAAGTCAGCGCCGCCGAATATTCCGCGCCAATCGGCCTGCCAATAATGAAGGGCGCCAGCAGGTAAAACCACAGAATCACCATCACCAGCGGAATGCTGCGCATGCCGCTGATATAGATGGCGGCGGGCCATTGCAGCCATTTCTGGCCCGAAAGGCGCATCAGCGCCAGCAGTGTGCCCAGCGCCAGGCCGCCCAGCGTAGCCACCAGCGTCAGCATCACGCTAAAGCGCAGGCCCTTCCACACGAAGCCTTGCAGCAAGGCCATGTCCACGAAGGAAAAATCCAGATTCATCATGGCTTTTTCCCTTTCAGCGGCCCGCGCCTGCGGCAATCAGCCCCGGCACGCGCGTCTTTTTCTCGATGAAAACCATGACCGCATTCACCGCCAGCGCCGAAATGACGTAAAGCGCCGTCACTGCCAGATAAACCTCCACGGGCCGGGCGGTTTCTTCGCCCGCCTGCATGGCGAACTGCGTCAGCTCCGGCACGGAAACCGCGAAAGCCACCGCCGAATTCTTGAAAATGTTCATTGATTCATTGGCCAGCGGCGGAATGATGATGCGGCCAGCCTGCGGCAGAAGAACCAGGCGGTAATACTGGGCGGTCGTCAGCCCCAGCGCCATGCCCGCCAGGCGCTGCCCGCGCGGCAGCGCCTGAAGGCCCGCCCGCACCTGCTCCGCAATGCGCGCCGAAGTAAACAGCCCCAGCGCCAATACCGCCAGCGCAAATGAAGGCGCGCCCTTGAGCGCCGGAAACAGCGCGGGAAATACGTAATACCAGATGAAAATCTGCACGAGCAGCGGAATATTGCGGAAAACCTCCACCCACGCATGCGCCAGCCGCACCAGCCAGGGGCTGTGCGGCAGCGTGCGCGCCATGCCGACGGCTGCGCCCGCCAGCAGCGCCAGCAGCAGCGCCGTCAGCGAGATGGACACCGTCCAGCCCCAGGCACTGAACATCCAGTCCAGATACGTGACATCGCCATTTTTGCCAAGGCAGCCCGGCACGGCCTCATTGGTGAGCGTGTCCTGGCAGAAAACCGACCATTCCATATTCATGGCCCTGATACCTTTTGTCTTGCTTTCCGGTTTCGCGCATGAAAAAGCCCGCCGCCATGGAGGGCGGCGGGCGCTCGCCAAAATGCGCGGGGGGATTATTTCTTCGCGTAATCTTCCATGGGCTTGCTATTGGGATGCGCCCAGGCTTGTTTGGTGCTTTCTGAAACAGGCATGTTCAGCGAAACATTCGTGGGCGGAATGGGCTGCATGAACCATTTGTCGTAGAGTTTTTGCAGCGAGCCGTCGTTAATTTGCCGCTTGATGGAAGCGTCGATGGCTGCGCGGAATTTGTCGTCGCCCTTGCGCAGCATGCAGGCGATGGGTTCTACCGACAGCACTTCGCCGACAATTTTGAAATCCTGCGGATTTTTGGACGTGGCGATATTCTTGGCCAAAATGGAGCCATCCATCACGAAGGCATCGGCGCGGCCTGATTCCAGCAGCAGAAAACTGTCGGCGTGGTCCTTGCCCATGATTTCCTTGAATTCAAGCTTGGAGCCGCGTTCATGGCGGCGCAAATGCTGCACGCTGGTGGTGCCCGTGGTCACGGCCACGGTCTTGCCATTGAGGTCGGCCA
Source organism: Ottowia cancrivicina (assembly GCF_029813755.1). NCBI lineage: Bacteria > Pseudomonadati > Pseudomonadota > Betaproteobacteria > Burkholderiales > Comamonadaceae > Ottowia > Ottowia cancrivicina. The sequence goes on from NZ_JARVII010000007.1 coordinate 69,226, forward strand.
CGCTCTGGATGCCGGAATCGGCCTTGACGGCAATGCGCACTTCTTCCACGTAGGTCGTCACGGCAAAATCCACGTCTTTTTGCCGCGCCTTGCTATTCGTGGTGGAGCCGCATTCAAAATCAATCGTGCCGTTTTGCATCAGCGGAATGCGGTTTTGCGAAGTGATGACCTGGTAATTGATTTTCAGCGGCTTGCCCACCTGTTTTGCCAGATCATCCACGATGCGTTCGGCCATTTCGGTGTGAAAGCCCACGTATTTGCCGTTGCCCAGCGTATAGCCCAGCCCGGAAGAATCGCGCACGCCTAGATTTACCGTGCCGCTGGATTTGATTTTTTCCAGCGTGTCAGCATTCTGCGCCAGGGCCGCGCCCGCCAGCATGGAAAAAGCCGCCAGGGCCAACAGTTTCTTTTTCATCATTCAATCCTTCGCTTGAAATCGGCAACGCTGGCCAGCTGGCCAGCACGTGAAAGAGATGCTATATGAAATTGGAGCGCGCTGCGACCGGGATTACCCTTGCGGCGGTTTTCCAATAATGCCGGTATTTTCCCTGAAGGGTTTTCCCTTGATTTTCCCTGGCGCGGGCCGCTTTGTCCGCGCCTGCGCCAGCGTGTTTCTGTGCATTTCTGGCAGGCCGTAATGGCAGGCTGGCGTTGAATTGCGACGGCTTTCCCGCTCAACCCGCCCGGGCGCAGTGTTTTGCCGCAGCAAGGTATGCTGCAAGGCTTTCAACCCCCAAGCCAAAGGAGGCTTTGCATGTCCAAAATCATCGTTGTCTATCACTCCGGCTATGGTCACACGCAGCGCATGGCCCAGGCCGTGGCCGATGGTGCGGGCGCCGAGCTGGTGGCCATTGATGCCGAGGGCAACCTGCCCGAAGGCGCGTGGGAGCGGCTCAATGCCGCTGGCGCCATCATTTTTGGCACGCCTACCTACATGGGCGGCCCCAGCTGGCAGTTCAAGAAGTTTGCCGATGCTTCGAGCAAAGCCTGGTTCACCCGCGCCTGGCAAGACAAGGTGTTTGGCGGTTTCACCAACAGCGCCAGCCTCAACGGCGACAAGCAGGTGACGGTGCAATACCTGCAAACGCTGGCCTCGCAGCACGGCGGCCTGTGGGTGAGCCTGGGGCTGCTGCCTTCCAACAAGAAAGACGCTTCCCGCGCCGATCTGAACGCCCTGGGCGGCTCCGTGGGCGCGCTGGCCGCCACGCCGGCTGACGTCAGCGCGCAAGAGATGCTGCAAGGCGATCTGGACACCGCCCGCGCCTACGGCGAGCGCGTTGCCAAGACGCTCGCGCGCCTCAAGTAAGCGCCGTTTCTCGGAGCCAGTGCCTGCAGGGCGGGCGCTGGCTTTTCTTTTGCCTTTCGCCCCGCTTTCCTTGCCGCCCATTTCGCGCTTCTCATGCTCCAGCATCCCCAGATTGATCCCGTGGCCCTGCATCTGGGGCCGCTTTCCGTGCACTGGTACGGCCTGACTTACCTGGCCGCTTTCGCCCTTTTTTATGTGCTGGCCAGGCTGCGGCTGAAACACCAGCCTTTCGCCAGCGTCACCCAGCCCGCGCCGTGGACGATGCGCGATGTGGAAGACCTGCTGTTTTGGGGCGTGCTGGGCGTCATCCTCGGCGGGCGGCTGGGCTACGTGCTGTTTTACAAGCCGGCCTGGTATGCCAGCCACCCGCTGGAAATCTTTGCCATCTGGCAAGGCGGCATGAGCTTTCACGGCGGCATGCTGGGCGTGATTCTTGCCATGATGCTGTGGGCCTGGAAAAAGCAGCGCCCGTGGCTGCAAGTCACTGATTTGGTGGCCCCTTGCGTGCCAACGGGCCTGGCGGCCGGGCGCATGGGCAACTTCATCAATGGCGAACTCTGGGGCCGCGTGGCCAGCCCCGATTTGCCCTGGGGCATGGTTTTTCGCGGCGCGGGCGATCTGCCCCGCCATCCTTCGCAGATTTATCAGGCGCTGCTGGAAGGCGTGCTGCTGTTCGTGCTGCTGTGGCTCTACGCCCGCCAGCCGCGCAAGACGGGGCAGGTCAGCGGCGCTTTTCTCGTGGGCTACGGCGTGATGCGCTTTGCCGTGGAGTTTTTCCGCGAGCCGGACGCCCATCTGGGCCTGCTGGGGCTGGGTCTGTCGATGGGCCAGTGGCTGTGCGTGCCCATGATCGCCATTGGCCTGGGAATGTGGGCCTGGGCCAGCCGCCGCTGAAGCCGCTATCGGAACCATAGCTGCCAATCCAGTCTGCACCAGGACCTGCGGCCGGTTTGATGCCTGAACCTGGCTTTTGAAATGCCTTCGCCTTCCTGCGCTTCGCTCATTTGCCACCCGGCCAGCCCTGTGCCGCCGGGCGTGCGCGTGGCGGCCTGCGCCTGGCGCGAAGCGGGCGGGCTGGGGCTGCGCCATGAAGTGCGCGCGCCCGCCGGCTGGCTGGACTGCCCGCCGCCTGCCCGCCATCTGGCCGCACGCGCTGATGGCCTGTGGCAGCGCACCTGTCTGGAAGCCTTCGTGGCCGCCGAACAACCGGGCAACGAGGGCGCAGATGAAGGCGAGGGCGGCGAAGGCGGCGGCGAATACTGCGAGTTCAACCTCTCGCCCGATGGCTGCTGGGCCGCCTACGCCTTTTGCACCGAACGCGTGCGCCACACGGCCAGCGCCTGGCAGACATGGGAAGCGCGCGCGCGCCCCGCGCGCTTTGCCTGCTCGCGGCAAGGCGATGCGGCCTGCCTGACGCTGGAAGCGTTTTGGCCCGATTTGCCGCTGCCCGCCGCTGCCGTCTGGCGCGTGGGCCTGTGCGCCGTGCTGCAAGCCGCTGGCGCCCTGAGCTACTGGGCGCTGCGCCACCCCATGCCGCGCCCCGACTTTCACCACTTTGCAGGCCGCTTGCTGCGCCTGCCGCCGCCATGAAATGGTTGTCTCTTTGTGCTTTCTGCCTTGCCTTGCGCCATGAAAACCGGCCTTGAACGCTTCATTGAATCTCCCGGACTGCGCCGCCCGCTGCACGGCGCGCGCGTGGCGCTGCTGGCGCATCCGGCCTCGGTCACGCGCGGCCTGGCGCACGCGCTGGACGCGCTGGCAGCGCTGCCTGACGTGCGGCTGAGCGCCGCCTTCGGCCCGCAGCACGGCCTGCGCGGCGACAAGCAGGACAACATGGTGGAGTCGGACGACTATGTTGATCCGCGCCTGGGCATTCCCGTCTTCAGCCTCTACGGCCCGGTGCGCCGCCCCACCGACGAAATGATGCAAAGCTTTGACGTGCTGCTGGTGGATTTGCAAGACCTGGGCTGCCGTATCTACACCTTCATCACCACCTTGCGCTACGTGCTGGAAGCCGCTGCGCGCCACGGCAAGGCCGTGTGGGTGCTGGACCGGCCCAACCCCGCCGGCCGCCCTGTGGAAGGCTTGCGCCTGCGCCCGGGCTGGGAGAGCTTTGTGGGCGCGGGGCCGCTGCCCATGCGCCACGGCCTCACGCTGGGCGAGCTGGGGCGCTGGTTTGTGGACTGGCTGGGCCTGCGCGTGGACTACCGCGTGATTGAAATGCAGGGCTGGCAGCCCGAAGCGGCCCCCGGCTTTGGCTGGCCCGAAGGGCCGTGGGTCAATCCCAGCCCCAACGCCGCCAGCCTGAACATGGCGCGCGCCTACGCGGGCACCGTCATGCTCGAAGGCTGCACGCTGTCTGAAGGCCGGGGCACCACCCGCCCGCTGGAGCTGCTGGGCGCGCCCGGCCTGGACGCCGCCCGCCTGCTGGCCGACATGCGCGAAATGGCCCCTGACTGGCTGGCCGGCTGCCTGCTGCGCCCGTGCTGGTTCGAGCCGACTTTTCACAAGCACCATGGGCAGCTGTGCGCGGGCCTGCAAATTCACACCGAAGACCCGGCCAGCTACCGCCACGCGGCCTTTCGCCCCTGGCGGCTGGTGGCCCTGGCCCTGAAAGCCCTGCGCCGCCAGTGGCCCGATGCGCCGCTGTGGCGCGACTTCGCCTACGAATACGAGCATGGCCGCCTGGCCATCGACCTCATCAACGGCAGCAGCCTGCTGCGCGAATGGGTGGACGACGCGCAAGCGCCCTGCGCCGATCTGGACGCGCTGGCCCGCGCCGACGAAACCGCCTGGCAGCAGGAGCGCGCGGCGTATCTGCTGTACTGAAGGCTGGCAGACGCCCCAGAAACAGGAGCAAATCTGGCGGGGTCAAAATGCCGCTTCGCGCAGATTCCACTAGGACGTCTTGCTATGGATAGAGGAGCGAAATAGCGCTCCGCAGCGAACGCCCCTCGGCGCGGCTTTCAGCGCTTTGTGCCTGCCTGGCGCAGGTTGTATTCCATGCCGCCAGCAGGGGCGGCGGGGTCGAGGATGCCCGGGGCCAGCTCCACCTGAACGGTTTGCCCGCCCACGGTCACGGGGCTGTCCGCGCCTTCCTGCGCGCGGGCCTGCCAGTATTCAACGCGCAGGCGGTCTGCGCCTTGCCAGCGGAGGTTGGCGCCCCAGGCCTGTTCGTTGCGGGTGGCGCCCATCAGGCGGGCGGCGGGCCGGCCCTGCGCGGCAGCGCCTTGGGGCAGCACGAACACTTCGTACTGAAAGGCGTCTGTCGCGCCCGTGTTGATTTCCACCAGCACGGCGTCCAGCCGCGCGCCGCCGGGGGCGGGCAGGCGCGCGACTTCATCGCGCGAGGCGGCCGCCGGTGCGGGGTTGCAGCCGCTCAGGGCCAGCCAGGCGGCGGCACAGGCGGCGCTTGCGCGGAGAACACGGCTCATGCGGCTTGCACAGGCAACGCGGCAGGCCACTCAATCGCTCCAGACGCGCCACAGGCCGGAGTTGTAGTACTCGTAGCCTTTTTTAATTTGCGCCTGGTCGGCAGGATCGTCGCCGTAGGGGCCGCCATTCAAATCCCAAGGGCCGCCCCATCCGTCCTGCGATGTGCCTGCCTTTGTCTGGGCATCGCCCGCGCCACGCAGAGCCACCTGCTCCGGGATGCCTGTAGCGGCGGCGGTCAGGCCAAAGTTGAAGTTGCCGAAGTCCTGGTACTGCGCGCCCTGCTGCTTGTAGTCCCACGGCCCCTTGTTCTGCACCTGGGATTTGAACCAGCCCGTCGTATCCAGAACGGAGTGGGCATGGGACTGCTGGATGTTCTGGTCCATTGAAACGCCGGGCGGCATGGTCTGCTTGTCCACGATGCCAGCGGCCTCGGCCTGCTCGCGCGTCAGGACTTTGCCCAGCGCCGTGCCCGTGCGCTGCGCGGCTTCGCCATTGGGGTCATTGGCCAGGCCCCGCGCGGCGGATTGCTGCATGCGGGCCAGCGGCTGGGCGCCCGCCTTGAACAGGCTCGTGCGGGTGGCAAGGTCTGAAGGCGGCAAAGCGGCCGCGCCCGCGAGAATGTCCTGCAACTGCTTGTCGTCAAATGAAGTCGTTGTCGTTGCGCCGCCGGGTTGCCCCGATGTGACGGTGGTGAGCCGCTCGCCTGAAGCGGCCTTCATCACGTCATCAAGCTTGCCCGCCTGCTCCAGGCCCTGCGCGGCGCTGGCGAACTGGGCGGGCGAGTCTTTCAGGCTGCCCAGCACCTGCGCGATGGCGCGGGCATTGTCATTGCCCGCCGTGGCGGTGGAGACGCCAAAGCCCGCTTCGATTTTTGCCGCGCCGTCGGCATCGCCTTGCAGGGCCTGGATGTACTCGGCCTTGCGGTCGGCGGGCGTGTGGCTGGCAACGGAAGCGGCCACGTCCGTTGCGCCGAAAGCCTTGGACACGCGGGCAAGCTGCGAGGCATCCAGGTCTTTGGCGAAAACGTTGAGCAGGTCGCGCCGGTCATCGGCGTTCAGCGGGCTGTTCAGCCCCTTGGTTTCAGCGGCCCAGTGCTTGAGTTCGTCATCAGAGAGCTTGCCAATGGCCTCGTTGCGCTCAGAAGGCGACAACTCCTTGAGCGCCTGCGTGCTGTCCTTGAGTTCGGACTGCGTAACGTCCCAGTCCAGCCAGTTTTCATTCAGATTGTTTCTGACGCGGTTCAGTGCGGCATCCACGCTCATGTGAGATCTCCTGTTATCGGTTGAACACGCCGCGATTGGAGCGCTCTGCCGCTGGCAACACAAGCCCGGGCGTTTGCCTGGGCCGCCAGCGCAGGCAGGGTTTGCCCCTAGGGAGATGCCCGCCCGGCGGCAAGCGTCTGCAACCGGCGCGAGCCATGCCCTAACAATGGCTTACAGCCTGCCTGCATCCGGTTTCAAGCACTTGGTTGCAATCAAGGCTTTCTTCTTTCAAAGCACAGGATTTCAAGCCGCCTCTGCGGGAACCCGTTCGCGGCCCGGGCACGAGCGAAGCAAGCGCCAGCTGGCGTTGGCGGCGCTGAAAGCACTGCACCAATTCAGCTCTTTTATTCATAGCATGAGGTCTTAGTAGAGATTGCGCGAATCAGTGTTTTGCCCCCTTTAATTCGCTCCTCTTTTTGAAACCATCTGGCGGGCGGGGCCAGCCCGATGGCAGCGCTTGCCTGCGCGAGCGCAGCAGAATGCGGCGCCCGCTCAAACGGAGCCTGCCGCTTTCGCTACGTGGGCCGCCCGCAGAACTTTCCCCAAGCGCCATGCAAGACGATCTTTTCCCCAACGCCTCGCCTGCTTCCCGCCCCTGCCGCGTGCTCATGGTCTGCACTGGCAACATCTGCCGCAGCCCTACGGCGCATGGCGTGCTGCGGAAAATGGCCGATGAGGCTGGGCTGGGCGCGCGCGTTCAGGTCGATTCGGCTGGCACGCATGGCTACCACACGGGTGAGCCGCCGGATGCGCGCTCGCAACGCCATGCCCTCTGGCGCGGCTATGACCTCAGCCAGCAGCGCGCCCGCCAGCTGACGGCGCAGGATTTTGAAAACTTCGATCTCATTTTGGTGATGGATGCCGCCAATGAGCGCGCCGCCCGCGCCCTGTGCCCGCCCGCGCTGCGCCACAAGCTGCGGCGCTTGACGGACTTTTGCACGCGCCACAGATCGGCGCAGGAGGTGCCCGACCCCTACTACGGCGGCGCCGCCGGCTTTGAGAAGGTGCTTGATCTGGCTGAAGACGCCTGCGCGGGCGTGCTTCGCAGCATTTGCCCCTGACTGAATTCACGGCCCGCCCGCGCCGCCTGCCTGCGGGGCGGCTGATGAAGGCGGCCAGCCCGGCGGCCCCTCACCTGTCAGGATGCACAAAAGAGGAGCAAATTTGAGGGCAGAAAATACCGCCTTGCGCAATATCCACTAGGACATCCTGCTATGGATAAATGAGCAAATTTCCACCATGCGGCAACTGCCCCCGCCCTTGCTCATGCCGGGCGGCCTTGGCTCTCTGGCAGAAGATTCAGTCTGGCCGCCAGAGGCCGCCGCTTGCGCCTGCCGGCAGGGCGCGGCGGCGGCGGGAAAAGGCAAGCGGGCGCGGCCTGCCTTACTTGGCGTAGCTGTAAACGCCCTGCCCCGTTTTGCGGCCCAGGCGGCCAGCGGCCACGTATTCGCGCAGCAGGGGGCTGGGGCGGTATTTGCCGTCGCCAAACTGCTGATGGAGAACTTCCATGATGGCCAGACACACATCCAGCCCGATCATGTCGGCCAGGGCCAGGGGGCCAATGGGGTGGTTGCAGCCCAGCTTCATGCCCGCATCGATGTCTTCCGCCGAAGCGACGCCCTCGGAGAGGACAAAGAAGGCTTCGTTGATCATGGGCAGCAGGATGCGATTGACGACGAAGCCGGACGAGTTGCGGACGGTGATGGGTGTTTTGCCCAGCGCCGTGGCCAGCTCGGTGACGGCGGCGTGAGTGGCGTCGCTGGTTTGCAGGCCGCGAATGATTTCGACCAGCGCCATCATGGGCACCGGGTTGAAAAAGTGCATGCCGACAAAGCGGTCGGGGCGGCTGGTGGCGGCGGCCAGCTGGGTGATGGAAATGGAAGAGGTGTTGGTGGCCAGCAAGGTTTCGGGCGCGAGCAGGGCATCCAGCTGGGCCAGGATTTTGTTTTTGATTTCGTGGTTTTCCGTGGCGGCTTCGATCACGAGCTGGGCGGGCTTGAGCGCGGCGTAGTCGGTGCTGGTCTGGATGCAGGCCAGGGCGGCGTCTTTCTGGGCGGCGGTGATTTTTTCCTTGGTCAGCAGGCGGTCCAGGCTTTTGCTGATGCCAGCCAGCCCTTTGTCCACGGCAGCCTGCGAGATGTCGATGAGGATGACGCGGATGCCCTTGACAGCGCATGCCTGGGCGATGCCGCTGCCCATGGTGCCTGCGCCAACGACGCCAACTGTTTGAATGCTCATTTTGATTTCTCCGTTTTTTGATGAAAAAGAAAGCAGGCCTGATGGTCTGTTTCAGGAAACCTTGTTCAGCCTCGCGCGCGAATGTTTCAAGGCGAACCTCAGACGCTGTGAATGCATGGCGCAGCCTTGCTCTTTCGCTGACGGGCAGGCGGTGAACAAAAGCTTGCAAGGCATGGTAGCGAAGGGCGGCGGCCGCCGCCTTGATCCGGTCGGCTATTTCGCCAAACTGTTCATGCGCCAGCTGGCGCGCATGTGGCTGGCCTGGTTGATCAGGCGCTCCAGATCGTCCGCCTGGCTGTTGGTGACGGCATGCTCCAGCTTGGCCAAGGCATGCTGGAAGTGGTGGAGCTGGGCGATGAGTTCTTCGCGGTTGGCGATGAGCACGTCGCGCCAGACTTGCGGATCGCTGGCGGCAATGCGGCTGAAATCACGAAAGCCCGGGCCGGCCAGCGACAGGAAGACGGCGGCCTGCTCCTGCTGGCTGGCAATGCCGTTCATCATGGCAAAGGCCAGCATGTGCGGCAGGTGGCTGACGGCGGCAAAGGCGGCATCGTGCGCTTCAGCCGACATCTGCGACACGCTGCAACCCAGCGCCTGCCACATTTCAGTGGCTTTTTCGAGCTTGGCCGTCTGCGTGCGCTCCATGGGCGTGATGATGATTTGCTTGCCCGTAAAGAGCATGGGATCGGCGTTTTCCACGCCGGAGACTTCGCGCCCGGCAATGGGGTGGCAGGGCACGAAGGAGCCGACGTCGTGCTTGAGCACGCGGCGCACGGCATCAATCACGTCGCGCTTGGTGGACCCCATGTCCATCAGCAGCATGGACGGATTGACGAGATGGCGGATGGCCTTGAGCGTGGACTCGGTCGCCGAAACAGGCACGGCCAGCATGACCAGATCGGCGCCCGACACAGCCAGCAGGGCGGAAGGCGCTTCCACGTCGATCACGCCCATTTCACGCGCTTTTTCGGTGGTGGACGGCGATTTGCTGTAGCCCACGATGCGCTTGACCAGCCCCGCCCTTTTCATCGCCAAGGCAAAGGAGCCGCCCATCAGGCCGCAGCCGATTAATCCCAGTTGTTCAAACATCTTGCCCCAGGGGATAGGCCCCCAGCACTTTGTAAAAGGACGACAGGGCCTGAAGCTCGGCCAGCGCGGCGGCCAGGTGCGGTTGCTCAATGTGGCCCGCGATGTCGATATAAAAATAGTATTCCCACTGGCCGGATTTGGCGGGGCGGGATTCGAAGCGCGTCATGGACACGCCATGCTTTTTCAGCGGCGTGAGCAAGTCATGAACCGACCCTGGACGGTTGGGCACGCTGACGACGATGCTGGTGCAGTCGCGCCCCGTAGGCCGGGGCATGCCCATGGTCTGCGGCAGGCAGATGATGGCAAAGCGCGTGCGGTTGCTGGCCTGGTCTTGCACGGCATGGGCCACGATGTGCAGGCCGAACTGTGCGGCGGCGCGCTCGCTGGCCAATGCAGCCCAGGCCGGTTTTTCCGCCGCCAGGCGCGCGCCTTCGGCATTGCTGGAGACGGCGCGGCGCTCGGCCAGCGGCAGGTGCTGCGCAAGCCAGTCCTGGCATTGCATGAGTGCCTGAGGGTGTGCCAGAACGACTTCGATGCCGTCCAAGTCGTTGCGTTGGCGCAGCAGGTTGTGGCGCACGGCCAGGCTGACTTCGCCCACCACATGCACTGGCGAGCGCAAAAACAGATCGAACGAACGGGCCACCACGCCTTCGGTGGAATTTTCCATGCCGACCACGCCGAACTGCGCCGTGCCAGCCGCCGTGGCATGGAAGACTTCATCAAAGCTGTTGCAGTACACCAGATTGACGGCGCTGCCAAAGTATTCAATGGCCGCCTGCTCGCAAAACGTGCCCTGCGGGCCTAGCACGGCCACGCGCGGCGGCACTTCCAGCGCAAGGCAGGCGGACATGATCTCGCGCCAGATGCTGGCGACATGGTCGTTGAGTAGCGGCCCCGTGTTGCTGGCCTGAACTTTGTGAATGACTTGGGCCACCCGGTCGGGCCGGAAAAAGGGGGTGCCTTCCTGGCGCTTGAGCTCTCCCACCTGTTCGGCCACCCGCGCGCGCTGATTGAGCAGCGCAAGCAATTGGGCATCCAACTCGTCAATTTGCGCGCGCAACACACCCAAGGCATCAGACTGAACAGGCTGCGCCAAGGAGGCGGAGTGCGCGGGTGGCGGCAAGGAAGAGCTTGCGCTCATGGCTTATTGCTTCTGTTCGACGCGCTCGACTTTGGTCTTGATGCCGCCGGATGCGCCATCAGACGCAGAGGCGGGCGCTGCTTTTGTCTCGGCCTTGGTTTCAGCCTTGGTTTCCGGCTTGGCTGCCGCAGCAGGCTTGGCGCCTGTGGCCGCTTTCACAATCTTGGCTGCGGCTTCATCAAATTTCTTGAGATGCCCTTCCACGGTGGATTCAGTGGCCTTGATGATTTGCGCGGCCCAAGCGTTGGCAGCCTGACCGCCCGCCTCCTGGAATTTGGCGCTGGCGGGCGACTCCAGATAGGCGACGATGGTTTTCAGCTCGTCGGCTGACAATTTCTCCATATAGACAGGCACAAGAGCGGATTCAGCCGTTTTGGCGGCTTGCGCCTCTACGGTTTTACCCGTGGCGTCCAGCAGCTTTTTCAGTTCGACATCCAGTTTCTCGCGCACATCCTTTTGCTTGTCGGCAGGCACGTTCTGATCAATGTTCTGTGACCAGGTGGCGATGACGGGCTGCGCAACGGCATTCACCAGCTGGTGGGCAAGCTGGACGGAGTCGTTTTTTTGCTGGATTTGGGCCAGTTTCACGGCTAGGGCCTTTTTGGCGTCGTCCGCTTTTGCGTCCTGGGCATGCGCCGCGAAAGGCAGGGCGCAAACGGCCAGAGTGAGGGCGGCCAGGGTTTTGTTGAGCATGGGTTTCACTGATTTACTCCGTGGTGGGGGATGGTTGAGGGGTATCGCCGCTTCCGGCGTTGTCTGCGTTGCCGTCTTCGCCGTCGGCTGGCGCGTCATTGGCATCGTTTTCCACGATGCGTTGCAGGCCGCTCAGGCGGGCGCCGTCGTCAAGCGCGATAAGGGTTACGCCTTGCGTGGCGCGGCCCATCTCGCGGATTTCAGCCACGCGGGTGCGCACGAGCACGCCCTTGTCGGTGATGAGCATGATTTCATCATCGGCATTGACCAGCGTGGCGGCCACAACTTTGCCGTTGCGCTCGCTTTGCTGGATGGCGATCATGCCTTTGGTGCCGCGCCCGTGCCGCGTGTATTCGCTGATATGAGTGCGTTTGCCGTAGCCGTTTTCGGTAGCGGTGAGCACGCTGTTGCGCGCGCCGGGGGCAGACTCGGCTTCGCTGGCCTCGGCTTCCGCCACGAGCATGGCAATCACGCGCTGGCCTTCTTCCAGGTTCATGCCGCGCACGCCACGGGCCTGGCGGCCCATGTGGCGCACGTCGTTTTCATCAAAGCGCACGGCCTTGCCGCCGTCAGAAAACAGCATGACGTCGTGCTTGCCGTCCGTCAGGGCTGCGCCAATGAGGTAGTCGCCCTCATCCAGCCCCACGGCGATGATGCCGGCCTTGCGCGGGTTGCTGAATTCATTCAGCGCGGTTTTCTTCACGGTGCCGCCCGCCGTGGCCATGAACACATAGCGGTCGGCCGGGAAGGCGCGCATTTCGCCCGTGAGCGGCAGCACCACCGTGATTTTTTCGCCTTCTTCCAGCGGGAACATGTTGACGATGGGCCGCCCGCGCGAACCGCGCGAGCCGGATGGCGCTTCCCATACCTTGAGCCAATAAAGCCGCCCGCGATTGGAAAAGCACAGGATGTAGTCGTGCGTGTTGGCAATGAAGATCTGGTCAATCCAGTCATCTTCCTTGGTGGTCGTGGCCTGCTTGCCCCGGCCGCCGCGCTTTTGAGCGCGGTATTCATTCAGCGGCTGGCTCTTGATGTAACCCGTGTGGCTGAGCGTGACCACCATGTCGGTGGGGGTGATGAGGTCTTCCGTGGCCAGGTCCTGCGCATTGGGTTCGATGGTGGAGCGGCGCACGCCTTCCGCCGTCTGGCCGAATTCGGCTTTCAGCGCCGCCAGCTCGTCACCAATGATGGCCGTGACGCGCGCCGGGCGGGCCAGGATGTCCAGCAAGTCTTCAATCTGCGCCATGACCTCCTTGTATTCGGCCACGATCTTGTCTTGCTCAAGGCCCGTGAGACGTTGCAGGCGCATTTGCAGAATTTCCTGCGCTTGCGTGTCCGAAAGGCGATACAGACCATCTTGTTGCAGACCGAATTCGCGTGGAAGAGCTTCCGGGCGGTAGTCATCAGCGCGCACTTCCGTGCCGTCCTCGCGCGTGCGGGTCAGCATTTCACGGACCAGATGACTGTCCCAAGTGCGCGCCATCAGCTCGGTCTTGGCCACAGGCGGCGTGGGCGATTCACGGATGATGCGGATGAATTCGTCAATATTGGCCAGCGCCACAGCCAAACCTTCCAGCACATGGCCGCGATCACGCGCCTTGCGCAAGTCAAAAATGGTGCGGCGCGTCACCACTTCGCGGCGGTGCTGCAAGAAGACTTCCAGCAGGTCTTTCAGGTTGCACAGGCGCGGCTGACCATCTACCAGCGCCACCATGTTGATGCCGAAAGTGTCCTGCAGCTGCGTTTGCTTGTAGAGGTTGTTGAGCACCACCTCCGGCACTTCGCCGCGCTTGAGTTCAATGACCAGACGCATGCCGGACTTGTCCGACTCGTCTTGAATGTGGCTGATGCCTTCGAGCTTCTTCTCGTGCACCAGCTCGGCCATGCGCTCCTGCAAGGTCTTTTTGTTAACCTGATAAGGCAGCTCGTCCACCACGATGGCCTGGCGCTGGCCCTTGTCAATATCCTCAAAATGACACTTGGCCCGCATGACCACGCGGCCGCGCCCCGTGCGGTAGCCTTCCCGCACGCCCTGAATGCCATAGATGATGCCCGCCGTCGGGAAATCGGGCGCGGGCACGATTTCCATTAGGTCTTCGACCGTGGATTCCGGGTTGTGCAGCAGGTGCAGGCAGGCATCCACCACTTCATTGAGGTTGTGCGGCGGAATGTTGGTGGCCATGCCCACAGCAATGCCGCCGGAACCGTTGACAAGCAGATTGGGCAGCCGCGTGGGCAGCACCGTTGGCTCCATTTCCTTGCCGTCATAGTTGGGCGCCATATCGACAGTCTGCTTGTCGATTTCGCCCAGGATTTCGCCAGAAATGCGCTCCAGCCGGCATTCCGTGTACCGGTAGGCAGCTGCCGGATCACCATCCACCGAACCGAAGTTGCCCTGCCCGTCAATCAGCGGATAGCGCATGGAAAAATCCTGCGCCATGCGCACCAGCGCCTCATAAGTGGCCAAGTCGCCGTGCGGGTGGAAACGTCCCAGCACATCACCCACCACGCGCGCGCATTTCACATAAGGCCGGTTCCAGACGTTGTTGGCTTCGTGCATGGAATACAGCACACGCCGGTGCACGGGCTTGAGACCGTCGCGCGCATCCGGCAAGGCGCGGCCTACGATCACGCTCATGGCGTAATCCAGATAGCTGCGCCGCATTTCCTCTTCCAGGCTAATCGGCAGGGTTTCCTTGGCAAATTCAGTCATATATATGGAGGCAGCAACAAGCCTTCGCCGGGACGGGAAAAGGGGTCAATTTTAGAGGCACTTAGAGGCACGGCCATCATGAACGCCCGTTGCCTGCAAGCAACAAATTCTGCCGTTTCAGGAACATATCAGCTTTGTTCAACGGGGGAAACACCCATTTTTTGCAAGGCATATGGCACAATGAAAAAAGCGTTTTGGTGGTGGTCACTCGAAGCGTTTGATTCTGTCGCAGCCGTTTGCTGCGGATTTTTTCCCCAAGAGGAGAACCATGAAGAAACTGAACAAATTTGCACTTGCACTGGCTGCTTTGACCGTGGCTGGCTCCGCCTTTGCCGCTGCTGGCGACATTGATAACTGGCGTAATGCCAACAATGAACTGGTCTGGAAAAACGGCACGAACGAACTGTGCTGGCGTGATGCCTACTGGACGCCTGCGACAGCCGCAGCCACCTGCGATGGCGCTCTGGCTCCCGCCGCTCCTGCAGCTGAACCGGCTTCTCCGGCTGAACCAGTTCCCACGCCCGAACCCACTCCGGCGCCTGTGGCTGTCGAGAAAATCACTTATTCCGCCGAAGCTCTGTTTGACTTTGACAAATCTGTCCTGAAACCTGAAGGCCGCCGCATTCTGGACGAGCTGGTTGAAAAGGTGCAAGGCATCAACCTTGAAGTAATGGTTGCCATCGGTCACACCGACTCCATCGGCACCGAAGCCTATAACCAACGCCTGTCTGAGCGCCGCGCCAATGCCGTGAAGGCTTATCTGGTGTCCAAGGGCATCGAGAGCGATCGCGTTGCTACTGAAGGCAAGGGTGAGTTGCAGCCTGTGGCCAGCAACAAGACCAAAGCGGGCCGTGCGCAGAACCGCCGCGTGGAAATCGAAGTGGTGGGCACCCGCAACGCTCCCCAGCAGTAATTGCTAATCGCAGCGTAAGTTACGCCAAAAGCCCCGGATTTATTCCGGGGCTTTTTTATTGCCCAAATTAAAATATTAATCGCCGTCTTGATCCATCGGTAATAGCTGCCATCAACCGTCTAAACGTTCTATACCTTCCATAAAACATAAACAATATTTACAAGACCGATCGATTCACGGCCGCATCGTTTACAATAAAGCGCCTTCATCAATCTTGCCTATTCGCTTAATTTGGACAGGAGCAGAAGGCGAGGTTTTCTGTCAGGCGGCAATGACCAGATAACAAGCCATTGTGTTTTGTGAAACATTGAATATTCAGATCCATTTAGACATCTGCCATGTCTCTCTGACCGGTTGGTGATTCCAGATTCGCTACAGGCATAAAAAAACCGGACAGGCATGAAAGCCTGTCCGGCACTGGTCGCGGCCGTTTCAGCGCTGCATCTGCTGCCGCGCTTGCAAGGCGGCAATGCGCTCCTCAATAGGCGGGTGCGAAGAAAACAGCTTTCCAATCTGACCCGTGATCCCCATGGCCTGCATGTTTTCTGGCAAAGCGCCAGCGTGCATGCCGCCCAGGCGCTGCAAGGCGCGAGTCATGGATTGCGACTGGCCCATGAGTTCGGCGGAACCGGCATCGGCGCGGAATTCACGCTGCCGGGAAAACCAGGCAACAATAATGCCTGCCAGAAAGCCGAAAAGAACATCAAGCACCACTGTGCTGACGTAATAACCAATGCCGGGAGCGCTGCTGCTGTCGTCATTGCGGCGCAGCGCGCTATCGATCAGGGTTCCGATCAGGCGGCTGAGAAACACCACAAAGGTATTCATCACGCCTTGAATCAGCGTCATGGTCACCATGTCGCCATTGGCCACGTGAGCAATTTCGTGGCCAATGACGGCCTCGATTTCTTCGCGCGTCATGCCCTGCAAAAGACCTGTGGAAACGGCCACCAGCGCGCTGTTTTTGAAGGCCCCCGTGGCAAACGCGTTAGGCTCGCCTTGGTAAATGCCCACTTCTGGCATATCAATGCCTGCTTTATCAGCAAACCGGCGCACGGTTTCCACAATCCAGGCTTCGTCTGCATTTTGCGGCTGGTTGATGATTTTCACGCCCATGCTGGTTTTCGCCACTGTCTTGCTCATCAGAAGTGAAATCGTGGCTCCAGCAAATCCCACCACCAGCGAATATCCCATCAGAGTGGCGACATCGACCCCGTTGGGGCCTATGAAACGGTTCAGGCCAAATATGCTCGTGATCAGGCCGATTACTACCATGACTGCAATATTGGTAGCCAGAAAGAGGGCAATGCGTTTCATGAGTTCCATTTCAAAAAATATGCGACACCTGATGATGATGGCCAAAGAGCCGATTTCAAGCGGCGCTCACAATTCTTCATATTCCCTTTCAGAGGAGTTCTCATGGATACCCATTCCTGGCTGCGCACGCTGATTTCGCTGGACACCACCAGCCGCCTCTCCAATCTGGGGCTGATTGAAACCGTGCGCGATGCGCTACGCCGCCTCGGCATTGACCCTTGGCTCAACGCCAGCGCCACTCAGCCCAAAGCCAACCTTTTCGCCACGCTGCCCGCGCGAGATGGCAGCACCCAGGGCGGCATCATTCTGTCGGGCCATACCGACGTTGTCCCCGTTGATGGCCAGCCGTGGCGCAGCGATCCTTTCACCCTCACCGAACGCGAGGGCCGCCTGTACGGCCGGGGCAGCGCGGACATGAAAGGCTTTATCGCCGCCGTCCTCGCCTGGGCGCCCAGCTACGTGGCCAAGCCGGGCTGCAAACCCGTGCATCTGGCCCTTTCATACGATGAAGAAGTGGGCTGTTTGGGCGCGCGCGCCTTGCTGCATGAAGTGGTCCAGCGCGGCATTCGGGCCGATGGCTGCATCGTGGGCGAACCCACTTCCATGCAGCCCGTCATCGCGCACAAGGGCATCAGCCTGTATCACTGCCGCGTGCATGGCCGCGCTGCCCACTCTTCGCTCACGCCACAGGGCTGCAACGCCATTGAATACGCCGCCCGTCTCATCAGCCATATTCGCGATGTGGCTGATGCCTGCAAAGCCCACGGCCCGTTTGACGAGGGCTATGACGTCCCCTTTTCCACCCTCTCCACCAACCTTGCCAGCGGCGGCATGGCGCTCAACGTCATCCCCGCCGAATGCGAATTCAGCTACGAAATCCGCAACCTGCCCGGCTCGCCTGCCGCTGGCATTCAGGCCCGCGTCAGCCACTATGTGGAAAGCACGCTGCTGCCCCGCATGCGGGCCGAATGCCCTGATGCCCGCATCGATATCACGCCCGGCGTCAGCGTTCCTGCGCTGGATGGCTGCGCGCAAACAGACATTGCCAAGCTCGTGCTCTCCCTGGCCGCGCGCCAGCCGCGCAAGGTGGCCTACGTAACGGAAGCAGGGCTGTTCCAGCAAGCAGGCATCCCGGCCATTGTTTGCGGCCCCGGCAGCATCGAGCAGGCTCACAAGGCTGATGAGTACGTCACCCTTGAGCAACTAGAACAGTGCGACCGCTTTCTGCAACGCCTGGGCCTGGCTCTGGGACAAAGGCGGCAAGGCAGCTTTGAATAGGTCTTCAAGCCGCATCAGGCCGCAGGCAGATTCCTGTAGCCCTCCGGCAAGGCTTCAGCCCTCATCCGCCACGGCGGGCACGCGCGGAGCCAGGGCGCTCATCAGCACGTAGCCCACGGTGCCAGCGGCGTGGGCCACTTCATCAATGGACAGCCCCTGCCCCCAAAGGGTGACAGGCGAGCCAAAAGCGGCCTGCGGCACGGGGGTGAGATCAACGGCCAGCATGTCCATGCTCACGCGGCCCAGAGTGCGGGTGCGCACGCCCTCCACCAGCACGGGGGTGCCGGTGGGCGCTTCGCGCGGGTAGCCATCGGCGTAGCCGCAGGCCACCACGCCAACGCGCATGGGGCCTTGTGCCGTGAACAGGCCGCCGTAGCCCACGCGCTCCCCGGCCTGCACGTGAGTCACGCCGATCAGGCGCGAGGTCAGCGACATGGCGGGCTGCAGGCCCCAATCGCTGGCGCTATGCGCAGGGTAGTCGGGCGAGCTGCCGTAAAGGGCAATGCCCGGGCGCACCCAGTCAGAAGACGCATCGCCCGCGTGGCGCAGCAAGGCGGCGCTGTTGCACAGCGTGCGCTCGCCGGGCAGGCCCTGCGTGGCTTGCGTGAAAACAGCCTGCTGCAGCGCAATGCCGCGCGCGCCATCGGCATCGGCAAAGTGGGTGGCGTGCGAAATTTCCTCCACCTGGGGCAGCGCCGCCAGCCGGGCGTAGGCGGCGCGGTAGCGGCCAGGCGCGAAGCCCAGGCGGTTCATGCCGCTGTTGAGCTTGAGAAAAACGCGATGCGGCTGGTGCGTCTTGTGCATGGCCAGCCAGTCGATCTGCTCGTCGCAGTGCACGGCGTGCCACAAGTTCAGGCGCGAGCAGGTTTCCAGATCGCGCGGCTCAAACACGCCTTCCAGCAGCAAGATGGGGCCGCGCCAGCCCAAGGCGCGCAGGCGCTCGGCTTCATCCAGCTCCAGCAGCGCAAAGCCATCGGCGCCGCGCAATGCCTCGAACACGCGCTCAATGCCATGTCCGTAGGCGTTGGCCTTGACCACGGCCCACACCCGCGCCTCCGGCGCCGCCTGCCGCACGCGCGCCAGGTTGTGCCGCAGCGCGGCGTGATGAACGGTAGCCAAAAGAGGGCGGGGCATGGCGAAGCGGCAGGGGGGCGGAAAGCGAAGGCGGCGATTGTGTCACCGGGGTTCACGGCGGCTTGGCGCGCGCCAGCCCCGCCCCGCAGCCCTGCCAAGCGCCCAGACGGCCTGAAAGCCCGTTTTCTCATCAAAAAAAGGAGCAAATTGGCACCCATGAAAACACCCTCTTGCGCCCGTCCATGCGGACATCACGCTATTGATACAAGAGCAAATCAACACCTGTGCGGCTGGCCGCTCCAATGCTTGCCCGCGCCCAGACAAAGACAATCACCCGCTTCTTCCACCCCCTTGCCGCACATGCAACTGCCCCTCACGCAACTGCCCGCCCACCTGACCCAAGGGCTGCGCCCGCTGTATGTGCTGCACGGCGATGAACCGCTGCTGGCGCAGGAAGCGCAAGACGCCATCCGCGCCGCCGCACGCGCCGCCGGGCATGCCGAGCGCAGCGTGCACACCGTGATGGGCGCGCACTTCGACTGGAGCGCTCCGCTGGCCGCCGGGCAGTCGCTCAGCCTCTTTGCGCAAAAGCAAATCGTGGAAATCCGCATCCCGTCCGGCAAGCCCGGCAAGGAAGGCAGCGCGGCCTTGCAGCAACTGGCCGCGCAGATTGCCGGGCAGGCCGCACAAGCCACTCCCAACGCGCCAGGCCCGGGCGTGCTCACCCTCATCACCCTGCCCCGGCTGGACAAAGCCGCCAAAACCAGCCCGTGGTTCACGGCGCTGGAAGCGGCGGGCGTGTGCGTGCAGACCGACCCCATCGACCGCGCCCGCCTGCCCGCGTGGATAGCCGAACGCATGGCGCGCCAGGGCCAGCGCGTGCCCGCAGGCGAAGAAGGCCAGCAGGCCCTGCGCTTTTTCGCTGACCGCGTGGAAGGCAACCTGCTGGCCGCGCATCAGGAAATCAGCAAGCTCGCCCTGCTCTACCCGCCAGGCGAAGTCAGCCGCGCGCAAATTGAAGCCGCCGTGCTCAACGTGGCCCGCTACGACGTCTTCAAACTCTCCGAAGCCATGCTGGCCGGCCAGCGCGCCCGCACGCAAAAAATGCTCGACGGCCTGCGAGCCGAAGGCGAAGCCGAAGTGCTGGTGCACTACGCCATTGCCGAAGACATCCGCACCCTCAAGCGCGTGAAAGACGCCACCGCCGCTGGCCGCCCCCTGCCCCTGGCCCTGCGCGAAGCGCGCGTGTGGGGCCAGCGCGAGCGCCTCATCGAACGCGCCCTGCCCGGCCTGCCCGCCGCGCAACTGGCCAGCCTGCTGCAAGCCGCGCACTTCGTGGACGGCATCTGCAAGGGCCTGCCAGCCCCCGGCTGGCCAGCCGCCCCCTGGCCCGCGCTGCACCGCCTGGCCCAAGGCCTGACGGCCGCCTGCGCCGCCGCCTACAGGCGCTAAAAGCCTGCGCTCCCAGCCCGCCCAGTCCTATTCGCTCCTTTATAGATAGCAATATGTCCTAGTGTAATCTGCGCTGAATGGCATTTCTTGCCACTCAAATTTGCTCCTTTTATTGATTCAACCAGATGGACAAAGCTCGCTCAAAGGCGTCCGCGCTCGTCTTGGGCTTGCAGCGCGGCAGCGCACGGCGATGCTGCGCCATGACCTCAAATGCAGCGTGCAGCTGAATGCGAAGCCATATCATCTGGCAGTTTGTAACGACAGGCTTTTGGATAACTTGCCATGAATCACGGGGCGAAATGGCGCTGTGCGTTCCCTGTTCATGCCTTTCCTGATCCGATGCGCTTCTTGGCTTTTCGCGGCCTGGCCGTGAACAGGCTCTGGCAAATGTCCATCGCGCGCCTGCCGCGTGCTGATGAGCCGGTTCGGGAGCGGGCATGACGCGGCGTTTTTCTTCCATGCGCCGCAATCTGCGCGTGGCGCTGCCGCTGGCGGCGCTGGTTCTGCTGTGAGAGCTGGCGGCGCGCAGCGGCTGGGTTTCGGCCTATTTGCTGCCGGGGCCGCTGGCGGTGCTGGCCACGGGCGCGCGGCTGCTTCAGAGCGGGGTGCTGGCGGCGCATGCCGCAGCTTCGCTGGCGCGCATTGGGGTGGGGTTTCTGATCAGTTGCGCGGCGGGCATTGCGCTGGCGGGGGCGGTGGCGCGGTTCCGGCTGGTGGAAGACCTGACGGCCGCGCCGCTGGCGCTGCTGCGCATGATTCCGCCGCTGGCGCTGACGCCGCTGCTGGTGTTGTGGCTGGGCATAGGCAATGCCACGCAAATCAGCATCATCGTGCTGGCTTCGTTTTTTTCCGGTGTTTCTGAATGCGCTGGGCGGCTTTCGCTGCGTGACGGCGCAAGACGACGAGCTGGCGCGCAGCCTGGATTTGCCGCGCTGGGCGTATGTGGCTTGCATTGCGGCGCCGGCGGCCGTGCCTTCGCTGGTGACGGGAGTGCGCCTGGGTTTTGGCTACAGCTGGCGGGCGCTGATTGCGGCGGAGCTGATTGCGGCGGGCAGCGGGCTGGGTTATCTGATTCTTGACGCGCAGGAGTTGCAGCGCACGGACGTGGTGATGGCGGGCATTCTGGTCATCGGCCTGCTGGGCTGGGCGATGGATTGGGCCTTTCAGCGCGCGGCCGCCGCTTTGCTGGGGCGGCGCTTTCCGGAGGCGGCTGCGTGAGCGAAGCGCCTGTTGCCGCACTCGGGGCCGTGCTTGAGGGCGTGAGCCTGCGCCTGGGCGGGCGGCCGGTGCTGCGCGATGCCTCGCTGGCGCTGGAAGCTGGCGCCATCAATTGCCTGCTGGGGGCTTCGGGCTGCGGCAAGTCCACGCTGCTGCGCGTGGCGGCCGGTCTGCTGCCGCCGGATGCAGGCCAGGTGCTGGCGCGGCCGCAGGATTGCGCGATGGTGTTTCAGGCCCCGCGCCTGTTGCGCTGGCTGACGGTGGGCGAGAACCTGGGGCTGGCGCTGGCCCATCGCAGGGGCATGAAGCGGGCGCAGAAGGCGCAGCGCATCGGCCAGGCGCTGGAAGTGGTGCAGCTGGCGGGCGCGCAGGCGCTGTTTCCGCATGAGCTTTCGGGCGGCATGGCCCAGCGGGTGGGCATTGCGCGCGCCCTTCAATCTGCAATTGATGGTGATGAAGGAAAAGGGCATCTCGCAAAAGCACCTGGAACCGCTGGGCCTGCAGGCGCAGTGGCCTGAAATCACCTCCGGCGCCAAGCAGGCGCAGGCGCTGGCCAGCGGCGATCTGGACATAGGCGGCGTGATGAACACCGCCTCCGTGCTGATGGCCAATGGCGAAGGCAACCCTGTGCGCATCATCGCGGGCGTTGCGCGCCCGACGGACGTTTTCGCCATCGTGGCCGCCAAGGGCGGCCCGCGCGCGGTGGCTGATCTGAAGGGCAAGACCGTCGCCGGCCCCAAGGGCACCGTGCTGCACCAGCTGCTGGCCGCCGCGCTGGCGCGCGAGGGCATGAGCGTGCAGCAAGTCAATTTCGTGCAAATGGACCTGCCGCAGGCCTTTGCCGCCGTGCAAAGCGGCAAGGCCGACGCGGCGCTGCTGGCGGCCAATTTCGTGCTCAACGCGCAAAAAGACGGCACCCATGTGCTGGCGCGCGCCACCGGTTTGCTCACGCCCTTGCTGACCATGACCGCCAGCGAAAAATTCCTGAAAGCACACCCCGACCGCGTGCAGGCCGTGGTGGCCGCGCATGACGAAGCCTGGCAGTGGATTCAGGCCCACCGCGAAGAGGCCATTGCCCTGGGCGCGCGCCTGCAAAACGTAAGCGCGCAAGAAGCCCGCCAGCTCTACGACTGGACGCACTTCACCCAGCGCCTGAGAGAAAGCGACTTCCGCGCCCTGGAAGCCGACATGCAGTTCATGCTGGACAACGGCATGATGCGCAACCGCGTGGGCGTGCGCGCCCTCGTCGCCCCCGCCGCGCTGGATGGCGCCAGCGCCCAATGAACCCGCCCGCCCCCATCCCCGCCGGCTCGCACATCGTGCGGGTGGCCGATCAGGACGGCGTGATTGAAATCGGCCCCGCCGATTTCATCAAGTACGCATCCCACGCCAACGCCATTGCCGCCGCGCTCATGGTGCGCGTGGCTGGCCTGCGCCTGCTCTCGCCCGAAGAACCCGCGCAGCGGCGCGAGCTGTACTGGCGGCTGGGCTTTCCCGGCCCCGGGATGGTGGATTGCGTGGAAGTGGAAAGCACCTCTGCTTATACCATTCGTACTCCGCATTATTTCCACGTTTGATTAGAGGAATAAATCACAGCCAGTGATTTACGAATCATTTTCCAAGAGAATCTTCCTGTCTGTAAATCTAGCCTTTGCCGGCATTCTTTCCTCAATCCGTTGGCGATTGGTGGCTAGGGCTTGTTCAGTGGGGGTATAATCCAGCCATAATGCGGCATCGGTGCTGAGTTCTTGCGGCCAAATATATGTCACGTTGAAACCACGCGCTCTGCATTCGGCATGAAGCGCATCATAACGTTTCTTCAAGAAGGCCATTTTATTAAAGAAAAACCGCACATGGCCTTCACCCAGTTTATATTCCGCCGGTTGGCCTTTTAGGTGAAATTTCCCTTTGGCAACAGCGTTGGGAATACGGGTAAGTTCGCGGTGTTCGGCAAGCAAATGTTGATCGCACAATTCACTCGGCGGGACAAGATTAATGCGGGTCATAAATCATCACAAAATCAATAAAGAGGCGTAATACTAGAAGAAATACAGGATGCCGTCCAGCTTATTTGTGTGGCGCTAACATTACTTACATGCCAACAAGCTCAGAAGTCGTCATTTCAGCGTTGTGCTACGGCTACATAAATTTTGTTTTTTGACCGCACTTTGAGGTCTGTTTCATCACGGTGATCGTCCATTTGGCGTCATCAATTTGTTCATAATTTGTCACTTCATAGCCTTCCTCGGCAGCCCATGCAGGGATAGCTTCTGTAGCTTGAGTACAATCAAACTCAATTTCTAAGCAATCTCCTTTATTTATTTTTGCCATAGTTTCTTTCGCTTCAACTAAAGGAAAGGGGCAAACAAGCCCCAATGCAGGTAATTTAACGCTGCTCTCGCGCGCCGTGCGCGAAAACCGCTGCCTGTGCCAGCCCGTCACCTGCCACCCGTACGCGTCGTCTTCGGTGGGCGGACAGTTCGTCTTTGAAATCAGCTACCGGGGCCGCGCCGTGCAAATCTGGCCCAGCCCGCAGGTGTTCGACGACGAATTCCGCCAGCAAGTGCGCGCCTGGCAAGACGCGCCCGACAGCCCCGGCCGCCAGGCCTACCTGGCCTGGAAAGCCCGCAAGGTGGCGCAGATATTGGGTCTGCCCGAAGAAAAGCTGCTGCGCGCCGTGATGCTGCCCAGCCAGCAGGCATGAAAAAAAGGAGCGTGCAAGCCCCCTTTTGCCCGGCCCCTGCCGCACGCAGCGCCGTCAAGGCGCGTCTTCCTGGGCATGCCAGATGTTTTTCAGCCGCGCCAGCTCGTCATCAAAGCGGGCGTTGAGCAGCCTGCGCTCCTCCTGCTCGTTGGCCATCGCGCGCTCCTGCGCCTCCAGATTCTTCTGGTTGGTTTCCGCATTGCGCTTGATATAGGCCGGAATCTTCTGCGGGTCGGCAAAGCTGTCCAGACGCTTTTGCAGCTCGTCGCGCTCTTGCTGCAAGGCTTGCAGGCGCTTTTCTATCAGGCCCATGCGCAGCTGGGAAGGCTCAAGCGCGTCGCGCCGCGCCTTGGCGTGCGCTTCCAGATTGGGATAGCGGATGGCCAGGGCGATATCGCGCTGGCGCTGGTTTTCCTGCTCTTGAAGCCGCTGCTTGGCCTGCTCGGCCTTGGCCTTTTGCTCCTTGAGCTGGCTCACCGTCGGCTCCGGGCGCAGCACGCGGCGCGTCACGCCGCTGGAAGACAGCTGGCGCTGCTCGCGATCCATGCATTCGGGAATGGGCCGGTCGGAAGTGATGCGGCGGCCATAGGCATCCACACAGGTATAGATGCCGCCCGCGCTCTTGCCCGGATCGGCGGCCAGCGCCGTCCCAGCCAGGCCCGCAGCCAGCCACGCGGCGGCAATCGCGCCAGCGGCGCGGCCCAGGCGGAAGATGGAAAACGCGGGTTCAGGCATCAAGCAATCGCGCAAGGCGGCAGGTTTTGGCATCAGAAAAAGGAGCGAATTCAAGGGGTTGAAATTCCGTTTTGCGCACATTCCACTAGGACTTCACGCTATGAAGACAGGAGCAAAATACGGCTTCTCCCTTGGGGCGGCTCTCAGAACAGCGGTTCAGGCCGCGCCATAGCGTTCGCGGTAGGCCGCCACGGCCTTGAAGTATGGCAGGGACTGCGGATCTTGCTCCAGGTACTGCAAAAGCTGTGCCAGGCTGGCGATGGCGCACACCTTCAGCCCCAGTTTCTCGCGCACATATTGCACGGCGCTCCAGGGGGCGTCCTGCCCGTTTTCCGTGGCTTTTTCCTGCCGGTCCAGCGCAATGGCCACCGCATGCGGCGTGGCCCCCGCGCTGCGGATGAGGGCGATGGATTCGCGCACGGCGGTGCCGGCCGACATCACGTCATCCACGATGAGCACGCGCCCCTTGAGCGGCGCGCCCACCAGCGAGCCGCCCTCGCCGTGGTCCTTGGCCTCCTTGCGGTTGTAGGCAAAAGGCTTGTTGTGCCCGGCAGCGGCCAGCGCCACGGCCACGGCGCTGCCCAGCGGAATGCCCTTGTAGGCGGGGCCGAAAATCATGTCGAATTCAATGCCGCTGGCCAAAATGGCCCGTGCGTAAAATTGCGCCAGCCGCCCCAGGCGCGCGCCATCATCAAACAGCCCGGCATTGAAAAAATAAGGCGAAAGCCGCCCGGCCTTGGTTTTGAATTCGCCAAAACGCAGCACGCCGCAATCAATGGCAAATTGCACGAATTCCTTCGCCAGCGCATTTTCTTCGCATTCAGTCTTGTTCAACAGGGCATTCATGGAGTGATTCACTTTGTTCAAACTCACCAGCCTCAATCTCAATGGCATACGCTCGGCCGCCGGCAAGGGGCTGGGCGAATGGCTGCTGGCGCAAAGGCCCGATTGTATTTGCGTGCAGGAAGTCAAGGCGCAAATGCCCGACGTGGCGGGCCGCTTTGAAACGCTGGCGGGCATGCGCGGGTATTTCCATCTGGCCAGCGTGAAAAAGGGCTATTCCGGCGTGGGCATCTATACGCGCCACGAACCCAGCGAGGTATTGGCAGGCTACGGCAGCGAGGAATTTGATGCGGAAGGCCGTTATGTGGAATTGCGGTTTGATACGCCCGCACGCAAATTCTCTATTATCAGCAGCTATTTTCCCAGCGGCTCTTCCGGTGAAGAGCGGCAGGCGGCCAAATTCCGTTTTCTGGAAGGTTTCCTGCCTTTTTTGAAGCGGCTCAAGAGCGGGCGCGAATTCATTTTGTGCGGCGATTTGAATATCGCGCACCAGGAAATTGACCTGAAAAACTGGAAAGGCAACCAGAAAAACAGCGGTTTTCTGCCCGAAGAGCGCGCCTGGATGAGCCGCGCGCTGGCCGAAGTGCCATTGACGGACGTGTACCGCCGCCTGCACCCGCAGGCCACTGGCGAGGCCTACACCTGGTGGAGCAACCGGGGCCAGGCCTGGGCCAACAACGTGGGCTGGCGCATTGATTACCACCTGGCCACCGAGGCCGCCGGCCAGCTGGCCCGCCGCAGCGCCATTTACAAGGAGCAGCGCTTTTCCGACCACGCGCCGCTGACGATTGAATATGAAATGGCGCTGTGATATTCCCATGCAGGCTTGATTTTTTGGCGTGCGATATTCTGAAACAAGGCCCATTGCCATGTCCGTTTTGCATTATCAAATCATTCCCGTAACGGCTTTTGCGCAAAACTGTTCGCTGCTGTGGTGCGATGCAACGCGCGAGGCGGCCGTGATTGACCCCGGCGGCGATTTGCCGCGCATCGAGCAGGCCGCGCAGGCGCTGGGCTTGAAGCCCGGGCAAATCTGGCTCACGCACGGCCACATCGACCACGCGGGCGGCGCGGCGGAGCTGGCCGAGCGCTGGCAAATTCCCATCGTCGGCCCGCATCCGTCCGACCAGTTCTGGATCGACGCGCTGGCCGAGCAAAGCCGCCTGTTCGGCCTGCCGCCCGCGCGCGCCTTCACGCCCACGCGCTGGTTGCATGACGGCGACACCGTGCAGCTGGGCCGCTGCGAGCTGGCGGTGCGGCACTGCCCGGGGCACACGCCGGGCCACGTCATCTTTCACTCGCCCGAAGCCCGGCTGGCCTTTGTGGGCGACGTGCTGTTTGCGGGCAGCGTGGGCCGCACGGACTTTCCGCAAAGCAGCCACGCGCAGCTG
Source organism: Ottowia cancrivicina (assembly GCF_029813755.1). Taxonomy (NCBI): domain Bacteria; kingdom Pseudomonadati; phylum Pseudomonadota; class Betaproteobacteria; order Burkholderiales; family Comamonadaceae; genus Ottowia; species Ottowia cancrivicina. The sequence continues at coordinate 96,028 of NZ_JARVII010000007.1, forward strand.
ATGGACAGCATCACCCGCCAGCTCTGGCCCCTGGGCGATGACACCGCCTTTGTGCCCGGCCACGGCCCCGGCAGCACTTTCGGCCACGAGCGGCGGCACAACCCCTTCGTGCGGGGCACATGAAAGGCTATGAGCAGGGCAAAGATTTCGCTCCTCGTTCAATAGCAAGATGTCCTAGTGGAAATTGCGCAAGGCGGCATTTCCACCCCCCTTCAATTTGCTCCTTTTATTGATGAATTCCGCCCCAAGTCATTGCCATGAATGAACCGAAAACGCCGCTTTGGCAGCAGTTGCAGGCCACGGCCGCCGCCTTGCAGGCGGTGCGGCAGGGCCAGTCGCTGACGGCCTGGCTGGCGGCGCTGCCTGCCGCGCAGCGCCCGGGCGTGCAGGCGCTGGCTTCGCAGGCGCTGCGGCAGTGGGGGCGGGCGCAGGCGCTGCGCCAGCAGCTGGCGCGCCGCGCGCCGCCGCCACCGCTGGATGCACTGCTGTGCTGCGCGCTGGCGCTGGCCTGCTGCGAGCCGCCGCCGTATAGCGATTTCACGCTGGCCGATCAGGCCGTGGAAGCCGCCCGCCGCCAGCGCGGTTTGCGGGCGCAAGCCGGTTTTCTCAATGCCTGCCTGCGCCGCTTTGGCCGCGAGCGGGCGGCGCTGCTGGCCGCCGTGCAGGCTGACCCTGTGGCGCGCTGGAATCACCCGCTGTGGTGGGTGCAGCGCTTGCAGCGCGATCACCCGGCGCACTGGCAGGCGCTGCTGGAGCAGGCGCAAGAGATGCCACCAATGGCGCTGCGCGTGAATCTGCGCCAGGGCAGCCGCGAGGCGTATTTGCAGCAACTGGCGCAGGCGCAGCTGGCGGCGCGCGCGCTGGGGCCGGCGCATCCGGCGGGCATCGTGCTGGCGCGCCCCGCGCCGGTGCAGGCGCTGCCGGGCTTCGCACAGGGCCGCGTTTCCGTGCAGGACGGCGCGGCGCAGCGGGCCGCGCCGCTGTTGCTCCAGGGGCTGGCCCCCGCTGGCGGCGCGCCCGCTTTGCGCGTGCTGGACGCTTGCGCTGCGCCTGGCGGCAAGACGGCGCATTTGCTGGAGCTGCGGCCCGGCGCTGAAGTGCTGGCGCTGGATGTGGACGCTGCGCGCTGCGCGCGCATTCGCGGCAATCTGGCGCGCCTGGGGCTGGCCGCCGAGGTGCGCGCCGCCGATGCCGCCCGGCCCGCGCAGTGGTGGGACGGGCGGCCGTTTGATGCCATCTTGCTGGATGCGCCGTGCAGCGCCTCGGGCATCAGCCGCCGCCACCCGGACGCGCGCTGGCTGCGGCGCGAATCCGACCTTGCCGCGCTGGCGGCTACGCAGCGCCGGCTGCTGGCGGCGCTGTGGCCGCTGCTGCGCCCGGGCGGGCGGCTGCTGTATGCCACCTGCTCGGTGTTCCGCGCCGAGGGGCAGGAGCAGGCCGATCACTTTCGCGCCGCCCACCCTGACGCGCTGGCGCTGCCCGCGCCGGGCCACTTGCTGCCCGCGCTGGCGCCCGGCGGAAATCCGGCTGAAAAATGCGGTGAAGATACGGACGCACACGAACCTTGCACGGAAGATGGCTTTTTCTATGCCCTGTTTGAAAAAAGCGCCGCCTGAATTCACGGGCCTTGCCGCCGCGCGCCGCCGCGCCTTGCTGCGCACGGGCGCGGCCCTGGCCTGCCTGTCTGCGCTGCCCGCTTGGGCGCAGGCGGATGAAGCGCAGCCGGAAACAAGCCCGGAGATGGGCGTTGAGACGGGGGCAGGAATGAAAGCGGAGATGAGCGTGGAAACGGGGCCGGATCGCCCGCCCGCCGCGCCTGCCGCAGAAATGGCCGGGCGGGCGGAAGCTGGCGCTTCAACCCCAGAGAGCACGGAAAACAGGCCCTCTGATGCCGGGCAATCCGAAAGCCAGGAATCCGAAAGCGCCTTGCCCGAAAGCGCCTTGCCCGAAAGCCCGGCGCAGCCTGCCAGCGCCGCCACGCTGGCCGAGCTGCGCACCCGGCGCGAAGCCGATGGCAGCCTGCTTTTGACGGCGCGCGTGCGCTTTGCGCTGGCACCCGCGCTGGAGCAGGCGCTGCTCAAAGGCGTGCCCCTGCACTTCATGGCCGAAGCCGTGGTGCTGCGCAGCCGCTGGTACTGGCGCGACCGCCGCCTGGCCGCGCGCCAGTGCTACTGGCGGCTGGCCTATCTGCCCCTGATGCGCCGCTGGCGCGTGCTGATCAGCAGCCAGCCGCTGGCGAGCGTGGAAGCGCCCAGATCCGAGACCACCACGGCCCGCCTGTTTGACACGCTGGATGAGGCGCTGGATGCCGTGCAGCGCGTGAGCCACTGGCGCATCATGAATGCCGCGCACTTCGAGCCGGGCCGCCGCCACACGCTGCGCTTTCACTACCTGCTGCAAGACGAGGGCCTGCCGCGCCCGCTGCAAGCGGCCGAGCGCATCGAGGTGCAGCGCGACATGGATCTGACGCCGGAGGGCGCGGCATGAACGGCAGGCCAGACGCTTCTTCGCCCGCCACGCCATTGAACACCCCCTCAGCCACGCGCTTTGCCCGGCTGTGGAACCGCGTGCAGCGCCGCGCGCTGCTGGCCGCCGCCGCCGTCATGCTGTCCGTGGGGCTGATGCTGCTGTTTTTGCTGGCGCAGGCCGCCAACAATCTGCTGCTCTATCAGAACTACTACGCGCCGCTGGTGGTCATGAATGCACTGGTAGCGCTCATGCTGGCGCTGGGCATTGGCTGGGGCGTGAGCTGGCTGTGGCGGCAGTGGCGGCGCGGGCGCTTTGGCAGCCGGCTGCTGACCAAGCTGGCGGCCATCTTCGCGCTGGTAGGCGTGCTGCCGGGGCTGCTGATTTACGTGGTGTCGTATCAGTTCGTCTCGCGCTCTATCGAATCGTGGTTTGACGTGAAGGTGGAAGGCGCGCTGGAAGCCGGGCTGAACCTGGCCCGCACCTCGCTGGACACGCAGGCGCGTGATTTTGGCAACCAGCTGCGCGCCGCCGCCACGCAACTGGCGCAAACGCCAGACGGGCTGACGGCCCTGCCGCTGGAGCGCATTCAGGAGCAGACCGGCGCGACCGACATCTCCCTGTGGGGCGGCAGCCCGCTGCGCATGGTGGGCAGCGCAGGCGGCGCGCACTTTGAAATCAACCCCGAACGCCCCGCCGCCCAGCAGCTGCGCACGGCCCGCGCGCAAGGCGTGGCCACGCAGGTGGAGGGGCTGGACGAGCCTGGCGGCAGCGCCCGCATCAAGGCGCTGGTGCTGGTGAGCGCGCCCGGCGTGAGTCTGGTGGACGAGCAGCGCTTCGTGCAGGCCGTGCAGCCGCTGCCCAGCGCGCTGGTGGCCGACGCGCTGGCCGTGCAGGAAGCCAACCGCGAATATCAGGAGCGCGCGCTCGGCCAGGGGGCGCTGCGCCGCATGTACATCGGCACGCTCACGCTCAGCCTGTTTCTGGCCGTGTTCGGCGCGGTGCTGCTGGCCGTGCTGCTGGGCAAACAGCTGGCCACGCCGCTGCTGATGCTGGCCAAGGGCATGCGCCAGGTGGCAGCGGGCGATCTCACGCCCAAGCTGGTGCTGGCGGGCAAAGACGAGCTGGTGGGCCTGACCCGCTCTTTTTCAGACATGACGCAGCAGCTGGCCGACGCCCGCCGCGCTGCCGACCAGCACCGCACGCGCCTGCAAACCATTCTGGACAACCTCACCGCCGGCGTCATCGTGCTGGACGCCGCTGGCGCCGTGCAGTCGGGCAACCCCGGCGCCGACCGCATCCTCGGCCTGCCGCTGGCCGACTACTGCCTGGGCAAGCCTCTTTCCACGCTGCCCGCGCTGCAAGAGCTGGCGCAAGGCGTGCAGGCGCAGTTCGCCGAATTCGAGGCCGCCCGCGCCGAGCACAGCAGCCTCAAGCACTGGCAGCACACCTTCGAGCTGCACGCTGCCGAAGGCGACGTGGCGGATAACGCCATCACCCTGGTGGCGCGCGGCGCGCTCCTGCCCGGCGGGCTGCGGCTGCTGGTGTTTGACGACATCTCCGAAGTCGTCTCCGCCCAGCGCGCCCGCGCCTGGGGCGAAGTGGCGCGGCGGCTGGCGCACGAAATCAAAAACCCGCTCACGCCCATTCAGCTCTCGGCCGAGCGGCTGGCGCACAAGCTGGCCGGCAAGCTGCCCGAGGCCGAAAGCCAGATGCTGGACAAAGCCGTGGCCACCATCGTCGATCAGGTGCAAGCCATGAAGCGGCTGGTCAATGAATTCCGCGACTACGCCCGCCTGCCCCGCGCCGATTTGAAGCCGCTGGATCTGAACGCGCTCATCACCGACGTGCTGGCGCTTTACGAATCCGGCGAAGGCGCGCGCAGCGTGCCCGTGCGCGCCGAGCTGGACGCGGCCAGCCCCCGCATCCTGGGCGACGCGCAGCAGCTGCGCCAGGTCATCCACAACCTGCTGCAAAACGCGCAGGACGCCACGGAAGCGGCCGGGCGCAGCGCCCCCGTCATCATCCGCACCCAAACCCTGCAAGCCGAAGACGGCCTGCACCGCGTGCGCATGACCATCGCCGACAGCGGCCACGGCTTTGCCGACGCCATTCTCCAGCGCGCCTTCGAGCCTTACGTCACCACCAAGGCCAAAGGCACCGGGCTGGGGCTGGCTGTCGTCAAGAAAATCGCCGACGAACACGGCGCGCGCATCGACCTGTCCAACCGCTGCGAAAACGGCGCGGCGTGCGGCGCACTGGTGTCGTTATCATTCAAAAGCGACGTTTGATATCTGAGAAAACACGAATAACCATGGCAAATATTCTGGTGGTTGATGACGAGCTGGGCATCCGGGATCTCCTCTCCGAAATCCTCAATGACGAAGGCCACACCGTGCAGCTGGCCGAAAACGCCGCCAGCGCCCGCGCCGCCCGCCTGGAATCCCAGCCTGACCTGGTGCTGCTTGACATCTGGATGCCTGACACCGACGGCGTGACCCTGCTCAAAGAGTGGCGCGCCGCCGGCCTGCTCACCATGCCCGTCATCATGATGAGCGGCCATGCCACCCTGAACACTGCCAGCGAAGCCGCCCGCATCGGCGCACAGGACTTCCTGGAAAAACCCATCACCCTGCAAAAACTGCTCAAGGCCGTGCAGCAGGCCCTGCACCGTGACCCGCCCCCTGCGCCCAAGCTCGCCAGCGCCCCGCGTCCGGTCACGCCCGCGCTGACCGCCGTCACCATGCCTCTGGCAGGGCACCCGCAAGCGCCCGCTGTTCAGCCCGACCCTGCGCCCACAGGCCCTCAAAGCCGCCAGAGCTTCGATCTGGACCGCCCCCTGCGCGAGGCCCGCGATCACTTTGAAAAAACCTATTTTGAATACCATCTGGCCATGGAAAACGGCTCCATGACCCGGGTGGCCGAAAAAACCGGCCTGGAGCGCACACACCTGTACCGCAAGCTCAAGCAGCTGGGTATCGACCTTTCCCGCAACCGCAAGCACAGCCAGGCCGCCTGAAAGCCGTGCTAGAATTCGTCTTCTTTATGGCCCGGTAGCTCAGTTGGTAGAGCAGAGGACTGAAAATCCTTGTGTCGGTGGTTCGATCCCGCCCCAGGCCACCAAACACAAACGCCCTGCCGGTTTTCCGGCAGGGCGTTTTCTTTTAAGCCTGTTCAAAATCCTGCGACACACAGAAAAGCGTTTCGAAAGCTCGCTTCCCAATCAAAAACAGGAGCACATATAGGAAACGGAAATACCGTTTCGCGCTGTCTCCACCAAGACATCATGCTATGAATACAGGAGTGAACAACCCATGCATTCAGCCCTGCTTCATGCCGATACGCCTATTGCACGTCAAACCGTTGACAAGCTCTTGACGTCTTAAAGCGGCGAACCCGATCTCTTTCACCCGGCTCGCCGGAGGCAGGACAATGCAGGCCCTGCGGCCGCCTGCTTGCTTCACTCCTTCTTGACATGACCTGGACTCATCCCCTGCTGGTCGGCATAGCCTGTGCCGTGCTGCTTTTCTGGGCCGTTGGCGCCTACAACCGGCTCATGCGGCTGCGCGCCAAGGTCAAAAAGCAGTTTGCCGCGTTGGATGCGTTCATGCTGCGCGAACTGGTATGGGTGCAAGGCTGTCTGCCCGATACCATGCGCGGCGGCACAATGCCTGCGCCGCTGACACTCCAAGATGAAAGCCATGCCGCCTTGGTGCGCCTGTGGGCAGCCTGCGAGCAACTGGCAGCCGCGCTGGCTGAAACCCGCCACAACCCCTATACCCCTGAGCTGATGGAAGGACTGGCCACCGCTCATGACACTTTGGGCGCTGCCTGGCAGCGGGCGCTTGAACACCTAGCAGCAGATACGCCCGGCGTTGACGCCACGCGCCTGGCCAACCGCCGCACACACCTGCTGCACCAAAGCCTGCCCCTGCGCGAGTCTTTCAACGCCTCCGTGCTGACCTACAACCGCGCCATCGGTCAGTTTCCGGCCAGCCTGCTGGCCCGGCTATGCGGTTTCCGCCCGGCCGCCATCTTGCGTGCACTGCCACTGTCTTCGGCATAGGCCAACCTCTTCAAAAGGCATAGCGAGATATCTTGATGGAAGGGCGCGAACGCCGCTTTTCATGGGTCTCGAAATGCGTGCGGCGTCAGCTCTGGGCTTTTGTGATGCAATCCGCCGCTTCCGGCGAACAGCCTTCCTTATTTCCCCTGATGAAACACTTGGCATCCGTTTTCCGCGCCCAGCAACAGCAAAACGCCCTGCTGTGGCGCGAACTGGTGCGGCGGCCCGGCTCCGTGGGGGCCATCTGCGCCAGCTCCCGCCGACTGGCCGCCTGCATGGCTTCGCACATTGACCCGCATCCGGACGCCCCTTCCGTCGTCGTCGAGCTGGGCGGCGGCACGGGCGCCATCACCGCCGCTTTGCGCGCCAGCGGGCTGCCCGCCAGCCGCCTGGTCGTCGTTGAGCATTCGGCCAGCCTGGCGCAACACCTGCGCCAGCGCTTTGAAGGCGTGTGCGTCATCCACGGTGACGCCGCAGACCTGCCCCGCATGCTGCGCGGCGGCGATTGGCCCGCTGACGAAGCGGGGCGGCCCCTGCCCATCGCGCAAATCGTCTCCGGCCTGCCCCTGCTGTCCATTCCTTTACCCGCGCGCCGCCGCATTCTTGCCGCAGGCATACAGGCGCTGCCTGCGCAGGGGCGGCTCATTCAGTTCACCTACGCCCTGCGCGCGCCTTCGCCCTGGCAGCAGGCGGGGCTGCAATTGCTGTCAAGAGAGCGCGTTGTGTTCAATCTGCCCCCCGCCCGGGTGGATGTGCTGGCGCATCCCGTGCAAAGCTCGCGCTGAAAAGCCGCTTGAGACCCGCCCGCAAACAGGCCCCCGGGCGAGCGGCCAATGAGTGGATCAGCGCCTTCAGCATGGCCCTTCGCTGACCAGATACCCCCAGAAACAGGAGCAAATTCAAGGGGCCTGAAATGCCTATCTGCGCTTTGTCCACTAGGACCTCATGCTATGGATAAGGGAGCTAAATATTGCCATCCATTCCTCGCGCATGTCTGACCTGCGCCCTGCCCTGCTCTTTCGCCTCACGGCCAAACTGTGAGCAGGCTTTGAGGAGCCTTGCTTTTTCCGCCTTCCGTCAGGCAAAACCGGGGGCAGGCGCATGTTCCGCTCCCAACGCAATCGGCTCTCACTCATGAAAAAGGGCCGGTACAAACCGGCCCTTTCGGCATGGACGCAAACAGCTGCGTCAGGCGCCTGCGCGGCGGCGGCGCCAGCCGCCCACGCCTGCCATCAGCGCTGACAACGCCGCCAGCATGGGCCAGCCCAGCGTGGGCACGGAAACCGGAGCGCCCGGAGTTGGCGGGCCGCTTTGGGTTTCAGCAAAGTTGTTGCCAGTCGATCCCGTGGCGGGCACCGTGAGCGTGATGGTGCTGTTGCCCGTGCCGCTGCCGCCGGTGTCAGCCGTGCCGCCCGCGCCGCGCGTGTTGTAGGCGTTGGT
>NZ_JARVII010000080.1:0-766 GCF_029813755.1 Ottowia cancrivicina
CGCCCTGCCCTGCCGCCCCGCCGGCCGCTTCCATCGCCCTGGTCACCGGCGCCACGGCCGGGTTCGGCCAGGCCATCAGCCGCGCGCTGCTGCAAGCGGGCTGGCGCGTCATTGGCACGGGCCGCCGCGCAGACAGGCTTGAAGCCTTGCGGGCGCAGTGGCCCGAAGCCTTTTGGCCCCTGGCGTTTGACGTGGCCGACCGCGCCGCCGCCCAGGGCGCCCTGACCAGCCTGCCCGCCGCCTGGCAAGACGTGGACCTGCTCGTGAACAACGCGGGCCTGGCGCTGGGCCTGGAGCGCGCCGACCAGGCCAGCCTGGACGACTGGGACCGCATGATTGACACCAACATCCGGGGCCTGGCCACCCTCACCCGCCTGCTGCTGCCGCAAATGGTGCGGCGCAACCGGGGCTACGTCATCAACATCGGCTCCATCGCGGGCAACTGGCCCTATCCGGGCGGCAACGTCTATGGGGCCACCAAGGCGTTTGTCAAACAGTTCAGCCAGAACCTGCGCGCCGATCTGGCGGGCACGGCCATCCGCGTCAGCAACGTGGAGCCGGGCCTGTGCGGCGGCACCGAGTTTTCCAATGTGCGCTTCAAGGGCGACGATGAACGTGCCGCCAGCGTGTATGCCGGCGTGCAGGCCATCAGCCCCGAAGACATCGCCCGCATCGTGCTCTGGCTGGTGCAGCAGCCCCCGCATGTGAACGTGAACCGCATTGAAGTCATGCCCGTGGCGCAAAGCTTCGCGCCGCTTTCCGTGGC
>NZ_JARVII010000081.1:0-754 GCF_029813755.1 Ottowia cancrivicina
CAGGGCGCGCGGGCCGAGGGCGCGGGTCTGCGCCAGCACGCTCAGGGCGGCTTGCACCACGGCGCGCAATTCCCAGCCCGCGCGGCCCGGCACGCTGGGCGGCCCAGTAAGCGGCCTGTTGGGCGGCTTGTTGTGCGGCGGCTTGCTGCGCGGCGCTCCATTGGTTCCAGTCGCCCTGCTGGGCGTTGTTCTGGAAGGTTTGCTGGGTGTTGTCGCGGTTAGGACCTGTTGAGAGTCCCCTCTTATGCTGCAATCCCGCCATGGAAAGAAGAGTATTGAGCGACAAGCAGTGGGCACTGATGGCCCCGCACTGCCTGGGCAAGCCTGGCGATGCAGGGCCAAGAGGCACGGACAAGCGTTTGTTTGTAGAGGCCGTGCTGTGGATCGTGCGCACAGGCAGCCCCTGGCGCGATTTACCTGAAGAATTCGGCAAACGCAACACCGTCTTCAAACGCTTTCGCGACGGGGTCAAAGCCGGTATCTGGCAAAAACGCTTTGATGCTGTCAGCGGCCAGCCGGATATGCAATACGCCATGGTCGATGCCACGATCGTGAAAGTGCACCGTCACGGCCAAGGCGCAGGACTCAAAGCCAGGCCATAGGGCACTCGCGTGGGGGCGTGAGCACCAAGATACTGGCCCTGTGCGATGCGCTGGGCAATCTGGTCAAGTTCGCTCTGATGCCAGGCCAGCGGCATGACAGCAAAGGAGTCGAAGAGATGATCCGGAACCAAAAGTTTGGGGCGCTGCTGGCG
>NZ_JARVII010000082.1:0-730 GCF_029813755.1 Ottowia cancrivicina
ACGCGGCCCGAGGCGTCGGTGACGGTGCCGCTGATGATGACGGGCAGGCGCTCGCCCGTGGCGTCAAACGCTTGCTCAATGGCAAAGAGCGCAGCCTTGGCGTTGAGCGTGTCGAAGATGGTTTCCACCAGCAGCACGTCCGCGCCGCCTTCAATCAGCGCCAGCGCCTGCTCCAGATAGGCAGCGCGCAGCTGCTCGAACGTGATGTTGCGCGCGCCGGGGTCGTTCACGTCAGGGCTGATGCTGGCGGTGCGCGGCGTGGGGCCTAGCGCCCCGGCCACGTAGCGGGGGCGCCCGGGCGTGGCGTGGCGATCGCACGCGGCGCGCGCCAGCCGGGCTGAGGCCAGGTTCATCTCGCGGGCCAGGTCGGCCATGCCGTAGTCCTCCTGCGCAATGCTGGTGGCGCCGAAGGTGTTGGTTTCAATCAGATCGGCGCCGGCGGCCAGGTATTTGTCGTGAATGTCGGCAATCACATCCGGGCGGGTGAGCGAGAGCAGCTCGTTGTTGCCCTTGACATCGCGCGCGAAGTCTTTGAAGCGCTCGCCCCGGTACTGCGCCTCGTCCAGCTTGAAGCGCTGAATCATGGTGCCCATGGCCCCATCCAGAATGACCAGGCGCTTGCTCAAAGTGGCAGGCAAGTCTTGGGCGCGGGTGTAGGCGGGCAGGTTCATGGCAGGCGCAAGGGAAAAAACCGGAAGCGGTCCGGGGAAACAGGCAAAGGGGGCGGATT
>NZ_JARVII010000083.1:0-720 GCF_029813755.1 Ottowia cancrivicina
GGGCAGCAAGCCTCGCAAGAAAAAACAGGCATTCACAAACGCGTGAGCCTGCGCAATGTGCCCAAGGGCCGCGCGCGCGGCACGCTCGACAAGGTGGAAGCCGTCTCGCGCAACATGGGCGGCCCGCAAGGCCAGCCGGAGCCGGAAGATGAAGACCTGGACTGGCTGGAGCAGCAGGGCCAGCAAGGCCACGAAGCCGCGCAGGAGCAAAGCCCCGCTGCGCGGAAATACCAGGCCATCGCCCTGTGGCTGCTCGCGCACGGCCAAATGGCCGCCCTGCGTGAGCTGGCCCACGGCCATCGCGTGCTGCTGCTGGCCCCGGCGGCTGATGCGCCGCTGACCTTGGCAGGCCACGTGCTCGTGCCCGAACGCGCAGCCGTAGCCGTGGAAGATGGAGCAAGCCAGATGCAAATGGGCGCGCAGGGCCAGGCCCTGGAGCTGCCCGCCCGCTGGACGCAAGCCCTGCCTGCCGACAGGCAATGGCGGCAATGGAAGCTGCGCCAGCAAAGCGATGAAAGCGGCTGGAGCCTGCAAGCGCCGCGCCCTGAGCGCGGCACGCCGCGCCTGCTGGCCGCTGACAACGCAGCCGAAAACACAACCGGAACGGCCCGCCTTGCAAACACCCCGGCAAGCGCCGCCGAAAGCGCCCCGGAGCGCGCCGAACTCATCACCCTGCCCGAGCCGCGCCGCCTGCGCCGCCTGCTGGAGGGGCAGTGGGCC
>NZ_JARVII010000084.1:0-715 GCF_029813755.1 Ottowia cancrivicina
TAGGGCGTGCCTTGGCGGCCTTTCCAGACAATGGCGTCAAAACCGGATTCGTGATATTCTGAAGCGTACCTATTATCGATTACCTCAAAATTATCAGCAATGAATCTTGCCAATTGAGGTGTCATACGTTTAGATAGCTTATTAAAGCTATTGGGATCTGATTCCAGCTCCCCCATAGGCAAATCAATATATGCCACGTCAGCGAGCAAAGCATTGATGTAAATAGGTGAAACTTTACTCATTTCGCTCCCCTTTCTTCAAAAGAACATTAAGATTAACCATATGAGCAATATTGCTCGAATTTTTTGGGAAACAAGAGTCCCCAATTGAACTGCTATCCCATGCCAGTTTCCTAAATAACACTCCCGCCTCTCTATCACAATAGACAAATGATAAAAAAGTTTTCCCTGTATCTGCATCTTGATATTTCATCTTTGCACAAGAAACAGGAATCATATATCCGTGATGACCAAGTCGCAAATTTTCATATGGTCCTAATTTTGCCCGTTTTACCTCTTTCCAGTTTGACGCGAGTTCTATTGCCATTTTACTTCGACATAAATATTTAAATTGAATTACTCCAACAATATGATCAAAAAACAATATGCACAATATGCCAGCAAAAACCCCTGCATGCAGAAGAAAAAATTTATTAGGAGATAGTGACCACCCGAAAATCTTGATCAACCGGTTACTGATGAATGCGGCAATCACG
>NZ_JARVII010000085.1:0-714 GCF_029813755.1 Ottowia cancrivicina
TAGGGCGTGCCTTGGCGGCCTTTCCAGACAATGGCGTCAAAACCGGATTCGTGATATTCTGAAGCGTACCTATTATCGATTACCTCAAAATTATCGGGAATGAATCTTGCCAATTGGGGCGTCATGCGCGTTGGGAGCGCCCCTTTTGCATCTCCCCCATTGATCTCGACTTATAGCACCTATTGGCAAATCTATATAGGAAGCATCTGCGAGTAACGCATTAATATAGGCTGATTGAATGTAACTCATTGCGAGTCTCCTTTCTCTAAAAGAGCTTCAATATTAGTGGCGTGCAAAATATTGGGCAACTCTTTAGGGTTGCAGTAGGAGCCGCCTGAATCGCCATTAAAAGATATTGTCCTTAACAAAATTCCACCTGCTCTGGAGCATCGGGTATAAGAAAGAATAATTTTTCCACTATCTGCATCCAGGTATTTGCCATCTGAGCAGGAAGTTTGAACTATGTACCCCCTAAGTCTGGTTCTTTTCATCTCGAATTTTGCACGCCGAACATTTATCCAATCAGGCTCAAGCTTTACCATCACTTTACGATGACATATATATTCAAACTGAATCGCCCCAATAATATGGTCAAAAAACAATATGCACAATATGCCAACAAAAACCCCTGCATGCAGAAGAAAAAATTTATTAGGAGATAGTGACCACCCGAAAATCTTGATCAACCGGTTACTGATGAATGCGGCAATCACG
>NZ_JARVII010000086.1:0-649 GCF_029813755.1 Ottowia cancrivicina
GCAGCGCCAGCAAGCCCGAATCAGGCGGCGGCGCGCAGGCATCCGCCGAAGAAGCCGAAGAAGCCGGAGGGGCTGAAGGGGCCTGAGGGGCCGTGCAGGCTGTGGATTGCATGGCGCGTTTCAGATTGCCTGCCCGGCGCGTACCGGCCCGGCGCGGCGCACAGGCGTGCCAGCGCCCTCTGCACGCGGCACGGCATGGCGTGCAGGAAGCCTCATTTCAGCTATCGGATCAATAGCATGATGTCCCCGTGGAATGGGCGCTGATGGCATTTTGACAGGGGTCAATTTCGCTCCTGTTTTTGGGTCAATGGGCAGGCCGCAGGCAGGGCTTGCCCGCCGCTTCGGCCTGCCCCCGGCTTCACGCGCTGGCCGCCAGCAGGGGCCGGAAACCGCCGGGCTGCGCTTCAAGGCTGGCCGGGCTGGTTTGCGCGCTGGCTGCCGCCGGCGGCGCAAAGCTGGCCAGCGCGCCTGCCAGGCGCTGGGCTTGGGCTGTGGCGCTGAAGTCTTCTGCCATGAGCATGCGCCGCGCCCATGCGGACGGCACGTAGGCCGCTGGCTGCGGCGCGCCCTCGGCCTGCTGCCCGCCTTCCTGCCCGAACTCGCTCATGGCCTGCGCCAGCGCGTCGGCTTCAGCCCACGGTCCTTTGTG
>NZ_JARVII010000087.1:0-595 GCF_029813755.1 Ottowia cancrivicina
GAACGCCCATAAATATATTTTTGATTGACTTTCATGGTTGCTCCTTAGAAAAAACCGTTTCCAGCATGGTCAGTCTATCGCCCGACACTTTGCAGACATAGGCATCGTCAGGCACTGGCAATGGAATAACATGTCCACCCCATCGACCATATTTAATGAATTCACCGAGTATCTTTCCATCGCTGCATCGCATCACATAATCTCTGTACTTATATAAAATCGGATTGCTAGATTTTCCTACTGGCGTTTGAGAGCCATCTATAGCATAAATAGGATATTCGCTTGAAACTGAGCAGTCAAAAGATCTACCAAATATTTTTTTGATTGCCATTCGGTTGATCTGCCAGCTCCGATTATCAAGATAGGCCCCAGGCAAATAGTCAGAATAGCCACCCGGAAGATAAACTTTTTCATAGATATGAATTCCGCCTTCCTTCGCGCAGAGACGATTCACTTCCCAGTCCATCAAAAAGACACGCAGTTTGATAACTCCAGCATATGACAGAAAGCAGGCAACAATAGATAGAAATAGCATGCCTATGATGGAACGCCCATAAATATATTTTTGATTGACTTTCATGGTTGCTCCTTAGAA
>NZ_JARVII010000088.1:0-594 GCF_029813755.1 Ottowia cancrivicina
AGCCAACCAGCTGCTGCAATACCCCCGGGCGCTCGACGAAAACGCCCCCGCGCAGCAAAGCCAAACCGAACAAGTCAGCGCCAGCTACAACGCGCAAGGCCACCTCATCAAGGAAACCGGCACAGACTGGGAAAGAAACTGGCGCTACAACGCAGCGGGCAGACTCAGCGAAATCAAGGACAGCGCAGATGGCCTCACCGTCCAATACCGCTACGACCCCTTTGGGCGAAGAATTGCCAAAACCGTCACACAAGGCGCAACAAGCCGCACCACCTACTACATTAACGGCGAAAGTGCGCTAATGGCCGAAGCCGATGAAGAAGGGCGGATCACCAGAGCGTACGGATTCAACCCCCATACGCAGCAAGCCAGAACCAACGAGGAGGACGAAGACGCATAAGAAGGCAGCCTGTGGAGCACCGACCCCATCTGGCAGGCGGAGCTGAACGGCAAAACCAGCCTGAAAGAAGCCAGCTACCACTACTTGGTCACGGACCATCTGGGAGTGCCCGTATTGGCGCTGAACAAGGCGGGCGAGACGACGTGGAAAGCCAGATATGAAGCCTTTGGCAAGGCGCGGATAGACCATGCTTC
>NZ_JARVII010000089.1:0-564 GCF_029813755.1 Ottowia cancrivicina
TCCTGATTTCACTGCCCACTTCTCCGCCTATGGGCAGTTTCGCCAGCGCCGTCTGCGCATTCTGTTTGTTGATCGTGTAAATCTTCTGCCCTTCGGCTTGCGCGATGGCAATAGCCTTCACGGCGGATATGCCTTCTGCACACGGCTTCAGCGTTGGGTTTTCTATTTGCCCATTGCTGTTTGCGTAGCTGCACTTCGTTTTATCCACCCAGAACGCCTCCGGCGCCGCATGCTCCATCGCGCTGGCGTATTGGCCTCTCATCCTGTTGTAGGCAATCCAGCGGTTTTGCGCCGCGCTTTTGTTGTTCTGCTTCAGTTCAGGTTTGTCGTTGATCTGGCTCTTGGGATCATCGTCTTTAACCCATCGAATATGCCGCAAGTGGCCTATGTCCATATTCAAGCCCTGAAACGTGACGCCCCGATTGACAAGGCCATACAGCTTGTTGGGTTTGACTTGCGCATGAAACAACCCATAGCTCAAGGCGGGCGCATCCACCATTTGCGCCTGTGATGCGGCAATCAGCCCCTGGCTTTGCAAACTGGCAAAGTAGCCCCACACCGTGG
>NZ_JARVII010000008.1:0-102858 GCF_029813755.1 Ottowia cancrivicina
GAACAGTTGTTTGGACAGGCCGTTAAACACCACCAGCAGCAATTGAGGCTTGCTAAACAGCTGGAGGACGAAAACGGTATTCAGGAACAAATCAACGCCCAATTTTCTTTAGGCCACTGCTATTTTGAGCAGGCGATGAAAGCTGAAGGAGAGGCTTCTGAACAGTTGTTTGGACAGGCCGTTGAACACCACCAGCAGCAATTGAGGCTTGCTAAACAGCTGGAAGACAAACAAAACAACATTCAAAAACAAATCAATGCCCAATTTTCTTTAGGCCGCTGCTATTTCGAGCAGGCGATGAAAGCTGAAGGAGAGGCTTCTGAACAGTTGTTTGGACAGGCCGTTGAACACAACCTAGAGCGATTGCGTCTTGCCAAACAGCTGGAAGACAAACAAAACAACATTCAAAAACAAATCAATGCCCAATTTTCTTTAGGCCGCTGCTATTTTGAGCAGGCGATGAAAGCTGAAGGAACGGCTTCTGAACAGTTGTTTGGACAGGCCGTTGAACACCACCAGCAGCAATTGAGGCTTGCTAAACAGCTGGTGGACGAAAACGGTATTCAGGAACAAATCAACGCCCAATTTTTTTTAGGCCACTGCTATTTTGAGCAGGCCAAGAAAGCCAAAGGAAAGGATGCGGAACAGTTATTTGGACTGGCAATTGAACACCACCAACAGCAATTGAGGCTTGCTAAACAGCTGAAAGACAAACAAAACAACATTCAAGAACAAAACAATGCCCAATCTTCTCTAGGCCGCTGCTATTTTGAGCAGGCGATAAAAGCCAAAGAAGAGACTTCTAAGAAGTTGTTTGAGCAGGCCGTTGAACACAACCTAGAGCGATTGCGTCTTGCCAAACAGCTGGAGGGCGAAAACAGTATTCAGAAACAGATTTATGCCCAACATTGGCTAGGCCGTTGCCATTTTGAGCAAGCGATGAAAGCCAAAGGAAAGGATGTGGAACGGTTATTTGGACGGGCAGTTAAATATTACAAATCTCAATTACAACTTATCGAAAAGCTGACAGACGAACAAGGCCGTCTCCGGCAACAAGACAATGCCCAATTTTTGCTAGGCCGTTGTTATTTCAAACAGGCCATGAAGGCAGAAAAAGAAGCAGCAGCTGAGTTAGAAGCAGCAGCTGAGTTATTTGAGCAGGACAATAAATTTTTTCAAAAACGGTCAGAATTTCTTAAGCACTTATCACAATTAACTCTAAAAAAATGGGGGATATATTTTGAATGGAAAAAAAGGAAATACAAAAAACTATTTAAGGATAACAAAGAAAATTTGACAAGCGCTATTTCCGCCATTTTAGCGATTTTAAATATTTCACCCATTGAATTGGACTCAACTCCACTTGCCCATTACACTTCACCTTCCGTATGCGAGAAATTATTTGGCATTGTCCATGATAAAAATGGTGTTAATAATAAAGAAAAGGATCCAGTTGACAAGCAGCAGGCCAGTCCAATGAGAATCAGCAGCTCCACCTATATGAACGATCCAACAGAAGGAGAGGGATTATTGGAGTTACTAAACCTGCAGGATTTGGAATTGGAAAACAAAGTCGATTGCCCTGACTATAATGCTTTTTTTGCCTGTTTTTCCAGCCGCGTAAACGATTTGAACCAGTTCCGCCTGTATGGCAAAGAAAATGGTGTTGAGGCATCGGGCTGTTGTTTGGTATTTAATAAAAATGGGAATTGGTTGAAAGAGCCCGATGTTTCCGTCTCATTCCGTAGCATGGCAAAAAAAGGGGATGAATATTTGAGGGAACAGCCGGTAGAAGCAGATATATCTGATGCAGATTTGGAAGATGCAAACCTACCACTTTATCAAGTAGCTTATATCGCTTACAAAGATGAATATCTTGCTGAAGATAAATGCAGAATATGGTTGCCGAGTGAGGATGATAAAAAATTCGGTATTCAATTAGAGCCTGTAGGGAAAAATTCAAGTTGGTATGACTTTCGCATCAGTGAGCTTGAAAAAGCATTGAAGCAGTTAATTAAATTTTTCAAGAAAAAAACCAATATCAATAATGAAAACAGAAAAGCTTTGGAATATATCCGCTATCTATTCAAAGATTTTGCATTTCGCGATGAAGAAGAGTTTCGCCTATTGAAAATTGAACAAATCGGTTCGGACAAAATCGAATATTGCGAAACTACGCAATCTATCTATATACCTTATGCTAATGCACGCGATATTGTGGATGAAGTGATTTTGGGGACGAATTACGAAAAGAGCGGGAAAGGACGCAAGGCGGAAGCGTTTCAGCATTTGATGCGAAAGCATTACCCAAATGTTAAAGTTTCCCGCTCGTCGTTGCCAATTAATGCCAATCCGCCGATCAAGAAGGATTAGCCAGCAGCAGGCCGGATATTTAAGCCGCTGCCATCTCAAAGCCGCCGGATTCGAGAATCCGGCCTGCCAAACTGGTGCTGGAACTACCCGAAGCCGAACTGGATTGGGTAAAGGAAAAACTGCCGCAGATGATGGCGAGGGTGGATGCAGGGATATTGAAAGTGCCGCTGGTGGCTGAAGCTGGTGTGGGAACGAATTGGGAAGAGGTGCATTAATATTTTTAGGTACAATTCTGCTGGCAATTCATGGGGACGCAAGTGCAGATCCAACCTGAACCGCGCCCGCCAAAAATGCTATTTTAAAGAGTCATGTGCTGATGTTTTACATAATCGTTGCAGTCAAACTCATCTTGGGCCTATTGGCGCTTGTGCTGGTGATTAATTTGACCGGAAAGGGCAACCTCGCGCCCGCTTCGGCCAGCGACCAGGTGCAGAACTATGTGCTTGGCGGTATTGTCGGCGGGGTCATCTACAACACTGATATTTCTATCCCTGTATTCATGCTGATTTTGGCCATTTGGTTTGCGGCGGTTTTATCGCTGCGCTGGCTGAAAAAACATAATAATTTGGTCAAGAGATGGGTGGACGGGCAACCTGTCATGTTGATTTCACGCGGCAAAATCGATGTGGACGCGGCGCGCAAAGCAGGCATCTCGGCAAATGATTTG
The DNA here is from genome assembly GCF_029813755.1 of Ottowia cancrivicina. Lineage (NCBI taxonomy): Bacteria > Pseudomonadati > Pseudomonadota > Betaproteobacteria > Burkholderiales > Comamonadaceae > Ottowia > Ottowia cancrivicina. Next base: position 3,041 of record NZ_JARVII010000008.1, read on the forward strand.
TCCTTCAAGCTGCGCATGCAGGGCATTTATGCGGTCAAAGATGTCAAGCAGGCCATTCTTGAGCAGGACGGGCAGCTCATCGTCACATCTTTTGGCGAGGAAAATCCGAAATATCCGTTGATTACCGACGGCAGCATTCAGCCGGCCACACTGGAAATGATTGATAAAGATGAAAATTGGCTGCTGGCTGAATTGAAAACTCAGGGAATAACGAACGTTGGCACGGTATTTCTTGCGGAATACGACAACGGAAAGATTACAGTAACAAGTTCTCTCCCGAATCAAGGCTTACACATATGACCATTCTGGCCATTGATTGCATGGGCGGCGACCACGGCACGCAAGTCACGCTGCCGGCCTGCCGCCAGTTTCTGAAGCAGCATGACGACGCCAGCCTGCTGCTGGTGGGGCAGCCCGAGGCGCTGGCGGGTTTTGCGCATCCCCGTGCGCGCGTGGTGCCCGCCAGCGAAATCGTGAGCATGGACGACCCTGTGGAAGTAGCCCTGCGGCGCAAGAAAGACTCGTCCATGCGCGTGGCCATTGAGCAGGTGAAAGGCGGCCAGGCCGACGTGGCCCTGTCCGCCGGCAACACGGGCGCACTCATGGCCATTGCCCGCTACGTGCTGAAAACCGCTGAAGGCATTGACCGCCCCGCCATCGCCTACCCCATGCCCAACAGCAAGGGCGGCGCCACCACCATGCTCGATCTGGGCGCCAACGTGGACTGCACCGCCGAGCACCTGCTGCAATTTGCCGTGCTGGGATCGGCCCTGGTTTCGGCCCTGAACGGCAAGCCCGACCCGCTCGTGGGCCTGCTCAACATCGGCGAAGAAGCCATCAAGGGCAGCGAAGAAATCAAGCGCGCTGGCGAGCTGCTGCGCCAGGCCGCGCAAACCGGCGTGATCAACTTTTACGGCAACGTGGAGGGCAACGACACCTTCAAGGGCACCACCGACATCGTGGTATGCGACGGCTTCGTGGGCAACGTGGCGCTGAAAACCACCGAAGGGCTGGCCAGCATGATTGCGGGCTTTCTGCGCGAAGAGTTCTCGCGCAACCTGCTCACCAAGCTGGCCGCGCTGGCGGCCATGCCCGTGCTGGGCGCGCTGAAAAAGCGCATCGACCCGCGCCGCCACAACGGTGCGGCCCTGCTGGGGCTGCGCGGCCTGGTCTTCAAGAGCCACGGCGGCGCTGATGAATTCGCGTTCTGCTGCGCCATGACCCGCGCGTATGATGCGGCCCGCCACGGACTGCTGGGCCGCGTGCAGGAGCGCATCACGCGCGCCGCGCCGCTGCTGGCCTGCGCCGCCCCCCAGCCGGCCGTCACCACGACAAACTGAAAACGCCGCCCTCTTGGGCGGCGTGTTTTTTGGAGACATTTTTCATGACACGCTACACCCGCATCACCGGCACAGGCAGCTTTCTGCCCGCGCGCCGCGTCTCCAACGACGAATTGGCGGCCGAGCTGGCCGCGCGCGGCATTGAAACCTCCGACGCCTGGATCACCGAGCGCACCGGCATCCGCGCCCGCCACTTTGCCGACCCTGCAACCCCCGCCAGCCAGCTGGCCGTGCCCGCCGCGCAAGCGGCCATGCAAGCCGCAGGCGCGCAGCCGCAAGACATTGATCTGCTCATCGTCGCCACCTCCACGCCCGACATGGTGTTTCCCGCCACCGCCGCCATCGTGCAGCGCCAGCTGGGCATTGCGGGCAGCCCCGCCTTCGACGTGCAGGCCGTGTGCAGCGGCTTCATCTACGCCCTCACCGTGGCCGACGCCATGATCCGCGCTGGCGGCGCGCAGCGCGCCCTGGTCATTGGCGCGGAAGTGTTCAGCCGCATCCTCGACTTCAACGACCGCACCACCTGCGTGCTCTTTGGCGACGGCGCGGGCGCCGTGGTGCTTGAAGCCAGCGACACCCCCGGCATCCTCGCCACCGACTTGCACGCCGACGGCAGGCATGTGGACATCCTTTGCGTGCCCGGCCACGTCAGCGGCGGCCACGCGCTGGGCACGCCCCTGCTGCACATGGACGGGCAGGCCGTTTTCAAGCTCGCCGTCAGCCTGCTCGACAAAACCGCCCGTGCCGTGCTGGAAAAAGCCGGCAAAACCGCCGCTGACGTGGACTGGCTCATTCCCCACCAGGCCAATTTGCGCATCATGCAAGGCACGGCCAGAAAGCTCGGCCTGCCGCCCGAAAAAATCATCGTCACCCTGCAAGAGCACGGCAACACCTCCGCCGCTTCCATTCCGCTGGCGCTGGACCACGCCGTGCGCAGCGGCCAAGTCCGCCCCGGCCAAACCGCCCTGCTCGAAGGCGTGGGCGGCGGCTTTACCTGGGGTTCCGTGCTGCTGACCCTGTAGTCTGCGGCCAGCCGCCGTTTTCGGAAGGCGCGGCGGCCAACACCGATTTCACCCGGGCGGAGCGGCCCGTGGGCGCAAAAAAAGCGGGCTGAAGCGGGCGCGCCGCAGGCGGCCAGGCAGCCCGGTGAGCGGAACTGAACGGCAAACGCGCAAGGCCAGGCGCGCAGCGCCGAATGTGCGGCGCCACTGCGCCACTTTTTTCATCGCGCTGATTTGCTCCTCTATCAATAGCATGACGTCCTAGTGGAATCTGCGCGATAGGGTGTTTTACCCCTCTTGAATTCGCTCCTGTTTTCGATATTTCTGGCAAGCAGAATTCGATTGGAGACACCGCCTTGCCTGGCGCAGCTCCATTCATCAGCCGCGCCTGCGCCGCCCAGACTGCTGCTCCCGCTTCGTCCGCCTCATGAGCGGGCCGTGAGCAGATGACAAGCCCCTCAAAACCTGCTCTCAGGCCAAAGCCTGTTCTGGCCCGCCAGCTTGCTCCACCCGCGCGCGCAGCCAGCAGGCGGCTTCGGCCACGCCCTGGCGCTTGAGGGCAGAAAAAAGCATCACATCGCCGCCGCCCGCTTGCAGGCGGGCGATGGACAGCGCCTTGGCCTGCTCGCTGCGGTTGAGCTTGTCGGCCTTGGTCAGCAGCACCAGAAAAGGCAGGCCCTGCTCCACGCGCGGGCGAATGACCTCCAGCAGCGCCTCGTCCAGTTCCTTGATGCCGTGGCGCGGATCGCAAAGCATGACCACCGCCGCCAGATTGGCGCGCGTGAGCAGGTAATTGACCATGACTTGCTGCCAGCGCAGCTTGTCGGCCTGCGGCACGGCGGCATAGCCATAGCCGGGCAAATCGGCCAGCACGGCATCGGTTTGACCACGGCGGCCCAGGGCGAACAGATTGATGTGCTGGGTGCGCCCCGGCGTTTTGGAAGCGAAGGCCAGGCGGTTTTGCTGCGTCAGCGTATTGATGGCCGTGGATTTGCCCGCGTTGGAGCGGCCCACGAAGGCGATTTCAGGCACTTGCAGCGCGGGCAGCTGGTGCAGCTGGGCGGCCGTGGTGAGAAAACGCGCCGTGTGCAGCCAGCCAAGCGCAAGGGCGCTGGCAGTGTCAAGAGGGTTTTTCTCGCGCGTGTAAGAGGGGGTAAGCGGCATGAGGCGGGCATTGTAGAATTCGCCGCATCTGTATCAGGGCATTCCCGGCCTGGTGTAGTTTTTTCCATAACCATCAAGACGATACCCACATGAAGTCGCCCGCCTTCTTCCTCGCAGCCGCCTTGATTGCGGCTTGCGCGCACGCTGCCGAAGGGACTGCTGCCGAGGCGCCCGCCGAGCAAGCGCCCGCCACCGAAGCGCCCGCTGCGCCTGCCGAACAGGCTCCCGCTGCCGCCGCTCCTGCTGCTTCGCCGCAAAAGATTGATTTGGCGCAAGGCGAGGCGTCTTATTCAGGCATCTGCCTAGCCTGCCACGGCGAAGGCGGCGCTGGCGTGGCTGACATTCCCACGCAGCCCCGGCTGGCGCACCAGCACCCCGACTATTTCATCAAGCAAATGATGGAATTTCGCAGCGGCGCGCGCGAAAACGCCGTGATGGAAGGCATGGCACAGGCCGTTTCGGAAGAAGACATTCACAACATCGCCGCCTGGCTGCTGGCGCAAAAACCCGCGCAAGGCGCCGCTGCCGACAAGGAGCTGGCGCAGCTGGGCGAGCGCATTTACCGTGGCGGCGTGGCCGACCGCAAGATACCCGCTTGCGCTGGCTGCCACAGCCCCAACGGCGCGGGCATTCCGGCGCAATACCCGCGCCTGGCAGGCCAGTTTTCCGACTACACGATCGCGCAGCTGAACCAGTTCCGCGACGGCACGCGCAAGAACAACCAGTCCATGGCCGACATTGCGGGCAAGATGAATGACCGCGAAATCAAGGCGGTGGCCGAATACATCGCCGGCCTGCATTAAGCGCCGGGCCGTCTTACCAGCGATTTTTGCCAACGAGCGCGCCGCCAGTTTGCACCCGCAAGCTGGCGGCGCGTTTTTGCCTGCACAAAAAGAAAAACGCAGCAAGCCGCCGGGCCAAGGCGAACGGGCAACAATCGCCGCTCCCGAGCGCAGCTTTTCGCTGCCGCCTTTTTCCTTTCTGCCCTGAAAACCACCCGCATGAGCACTTCCAGCACAGAAGGCCCTGCCACTCGGCGCGGCTGGCCCGCCTTGCGGCAGGCGGCGGAGCTGCTGTCGTCCATGCGCTTTGCCATTGCGCTGCTCACGGTCATCTGCATTGCCTCGGTCATTGGCACCGTGATTCAGCAGCACGACTCGATGGCTGGCTATGTGAGCAAGTTCGGGCCGTTCTGGGCGGGGCTGTTCATGGCGCTGAAGCTCAATGCGGTCTACAGCGCCTGGTGGTTTCTGCTGATTCTGGCTTTTCTGGTGGTCAGCACTAGCCTGTGCATCGCGCGGCACGCGCCCAAGATGCTGGCCGATCTGAAAGCGTTCAAGGAAGACATCCGCGTGCAAAGCCTGCGCGCCTTCCATTACAAGGCCGAAGCCGCGCTGCCCGCCGCGCCCGCCCAGGAGGCGCAGCGCATCCGCCAGGCGCTGGCGGCCAGCGGCTGGCGCGTGCGGCTGCAAAAACGCGAAACGCCCGAAGGCGACGGCTGGATGGTGGCGGCCAAGGCCGGGGCGGCCAACAAGCTCGGCTACATCGCCGCGCACAGCGCCATCGTGCTGGTGTGCCTGGGCGGGCTGCTGGATGGCGACTTGTTCATCCGCGCGCAAACCTGGCTGGGCGGCAAGTCGGTCTATACGGGCGGCGGGCTGGTGTCGCAAGTGGGGCCGCAGCACCGGCTCTCGCCCGCCAACCCGGCTTTCCGGGGCAATCTGGTGGTCGCCGAAGGCACAGCATCGGACACCGTGGTGCTGGCGCAGCCGGATGGCGTGCTCTTGCAGGAGCTGCCATTTGCCATTGAACTCAAGAAATTCACCATTGAGTATTACGACACGGGCATGCCGCGCCTGTTTGCCAGCGACATCGTGATTCACGACAAGGAAGGCGGCGGCAGGCGCGAGGCCCGCGTGGAAGTGAACCACCCCGTCAAGCACAAAGGCATCAGCATCTACCAAAGCAGTTTTGACGACGGCGGCTCGCGCCTGAAGCTGGCCCTGGTTCCGCTGGGCGCAGCGGACATCGCGCCAGCCGAGCTGCAAGGCGCCGTGGGCGACAGCCTGCCGCTGAACGTGCAGGGCGAAAGCCTGACGCTGGAGCTGGGCGAGCTGCGCGTCATGAACGTGGAAGACGTGGCGCAAGAGCAGCCCGGCATGGCTGCACCCGCCGGGCCGGATCGCGGCCTGGCCCACGCCATCGAGCAGCGCCTGGGCGCGGCTGACAAAACCGTCACGCAGCGCCATTTGCGCAACGTCGGCCCCAGCTTCAGCTACCGCCTGCGCGACGCCGCCGGGCAGGCCCGCGAATACAAAAACTACATGCTGCCCATCGACATGGGCGATGGCGGCCCCAGCGTCTTTTTGCTGGGCGTGCGCCTGTCGGCCAGCGACTCCATGCGCTATTTGCGCATTCCGGCCGACGAAAACCAGTCGCTGCAAGGCTTTGCGCGCCTGCGCGCCGCCTTGCAAGACGCCCGCCAGCGCGAAGCCGCCGTGGCCCGCTACGTGGCGCGCAATCTGGAAGGCGGGCGCACCAGCCTGGCCGGGCAGCTCACCCTCTCCGCCCGCCGCATGCTGGGGCTGTTTGCGGGCGTGGACGCCATCCGGGGCCGCAAGCCTGGCGGGCTGCAAGCCATCGCCGATTTCGTGGAAGAAGCCGTGCCGCCTGCCGAGCGTGAAACCGCCGCCCAGGCCCTGCTGCGCCTGCTCAACAGCGTGCTGTTCGAGCTGAACCAGGCCGTGCGCGAAGTCCACGGCCAAAAGCCCCTGCCTGAAGACGACCCGCAAGCCATCGCCTGGGTGCAGCACGCGGCTGTCGCGCTGTCTGACGTGAACCTCTACCCCGCCGCCTTCACGCTCGAACTCAAAGACTTCACCCACGTGCAGGCCAGCGTCATGCAAGTGGCGCGCGCGCCCGGCCAGGCCGTGGTCTATCTGGGCTGCCTGCTGCTGATTGCCGGCATCTTCGGCATGCTCTACGTGCGCGACCGCCGCCTGTGGATTTGGCTGGCTCCGGCTGCCAGCGGGCCGGGCGCACAAGCCGTGGCCGCCTTCTCATCCAACCGCAAAACGCTGGACGCCGACCGGGAATTTGCCCAAATCAAGGCGCGGCTTTTGCAACTTCCGGCAAGCTCATGTGCCATGCAGCCCACAACCACGCTTTCCTGACGATGAACACCGCCGCCGCCACACCCTCCGCCGCCCCTGCGGCCACGCCGCCGGAAAACGCCGCCCTGGCCGCCGCGCCCGCGCCGGACGCGGGCTATTTCGCCCGCCGCACCTGGGGCGACTGGCTGTTTGCCGCCATCGCCGCCGCTGGCGCGGGCTTTGCCCTGTGGCGCTACCGGCAGGCCATGGACGGCTACGAAACCGCCATCCTCCTGGCCACGCTGCCCATCGTCATCTGGCTGGGCTGGTTCTGGCGGCCCCTGCGCCACCTCATGCTCGTCTGCGGCGGCCTGGCGCTGCTGGCCATCGCCAGCTACGGGGGCGACCTGGGCCGCGCCGAAACCGTCTTCTGGCTCAAATTCCTGCTGTCCAGCCAGTCGGCCATTCTCTGGATGAGCGTGCTCTTTTTCATGAGCACCGTCTTTTACTGGGCCGGCATGTTCATCCGGCAGCCAGCGGCTTCTCTTGAAAGCCTGGGCAGCAAGCTGGCCTGGGGCGCCGTGGCGCTGGCGCTCACCGGCACGCTGGTGCGCTGGTACGAAAGCCACCACATCGGCGCGGGCATCGGCCACATCCCTGTCAGCAACCTGTATGAAGTTTTCATCATGTTCTGCTGGATGACCACGCTTTTTTACCTGTACTACGAGGAGCAATACCGCACGCGCGCGCTGGGCGCGTTCGTCATGCTCGTGGTCAGCGCCGCCGTGGGCTTTTTGCTGTGGTACACGCTCGTGCGCGAAGCGCACCAGATCCAGCCGCTCATCCCCGCCCTGCAAAGCTGGTGGATGAAGCTGCACGTGCCCGCCAATTTCATCGGCTACGGCACCTTCGCGCTGGCGGCCATGGTCGCTTTCGCCTATCTCATCAAGCAGCAGGCCGGCGAGCAGCAGCGGCATCGCATCGCGTCCATGTGGCTGCTGGGCATGGCCGTGTGCTTTGTGCCCCTGGCCTTCCGCCAGCGCGCAGAAGGCGCAGGCGGCGGCTACTGGCTGGGCTACACCATCGTGGCCGCCGCCATCGTCGGCCTCATCGTGCTGGGCCGCAAGCGCATTGCCCAGCGGCTGCCTTCCTTCGAGGTGCTCGATGACGTGATGTACAAGGCCATCGCCGTGGGCTTTGCCTTCTTCACCATTGCCACCGTGCTGGGCGCTTTCTGGGCAGCCGATGCCTGGGGCGGCTACTGGAGCTGGGACCCCAAGGAAACCTGGGCGCTCATCGTCTGGCTCAACTACGCCAGCTGGCTGCACATGCGCCTGATCAAGGGCCTGCGCGGCACTGTGGCCGCCTGGTGGGCGCTGGCGGGCCTGGCCATCACCACCTTCGCCTTCATCGGCGTGAACATGTTCATCACCAGCCTGCACAGCTACGGCTCGATTTAGGCGCCTGTGTGCCGCCTGTGCGCAGGTGCGCAAAGCGCAGATCCGGGCGCTTTGCGGCCTTGCGAATCCTGCCGGGCTGCTGCCGGGATGCTGCCGGGATGCTGCCGGGATGCTGCCGGGCTGCAATTGGGCGGAAAGGCAGCCCGTATTCGCTCCTGTATCAATAGCGCGATGTCCTAGTCGAATGGGCGCAGGGCCTGTTTTTCAGGCTATTGATTCGCTCCTTTTTCCAAAGCGCAAATAACGCTCTGGCCATCCCGGCCCGGCTCGCCTGCCTGGGGCAAGCGCCTGCTGCGTTTCATGCCACGCCGCCGCTGGCAGCTCCAGCCCGGAGCCTTCTTTTCCGAACGCCGCCTGCGCCGGAATCCATGCTGCGGCCGCGCCCTTTGGCCATGCGCACAATACGGCGCGGGAAAGGCGCTTTCCCGCGCCATTTCCTCCTTCAACCAATGAAAGAGTTGCAACATGGCAGAAAAAACAGACCAAAAAACAGTCCGGCAACCGGCTCAAGACCCGGCGAAAGACAAGCTGGGTTTCAAGCTTTTGCCAGCAGGCATTGCACTGGCGTTGGCGCTGCTGATCGCGTTCGCCATTCCCGTGCCGCAGGGCGTGACGCCCCGGGCCTGGCATCTGCTGGCGATGTTCGTGGGCGTGATCGCCGCCATCATCTGCAAGGCCATGCCCATCGGCGCGCTGTCGATGGTGGCCATCACGCTGGTGGCCGTGACGGGGGTGACGGCGGACGTGCCTGAAAACGCCATCAAGGATGCGCTTTCGAGCTTTGCCAATCCGCTGATCTGGCTGATTGGCGCTTCCATCATGATTTCGCGCGGGCTGCTGAAAACGGGGCTGGGCGCGCGCATCGGCTACTTTTTCATCGCACTGTTTGGCCGCAAGACGCTGGGCATTGGCTACAGCCTGGCGCTGTCGGAGCTGCTGCTGGCGCCGGTGACGCCCAGCAACACCGCGCGCGCTGGCGGCATCATCCATCCGGTGATGAAGGCCATTGCCGCCAGCTACGACTCCGACCCCGAAAAAGGCACGCAAGGGCGCATGGGCCGCTATCTGGCGCTGGTCAATTACCACGGCAACCCCATCAGCTCGGCCATGTTCATCACGGCCACCGCGCCCAATCCGCTGGTGGTGGACATCGTGGCCAAGGCCACGAATTCCAGCATCAAGCTCAGCTGGGGCACGTGGGCGCTGGCCATGCTGCTGCCGGGCCTGGCGGCCATGCTGCTGATGCCGCTGGCGCTGTATTGGCTCTACCCGCCCGAAATCAGGGAAACGCCCAACGCCGCCGCTTTTGCCAAGGAGCGCCTGGCCGAGCTGGGGCCGATGAACCGGGGCGAAAAAATCATGCTCGCCATCTTCGCGCTGCTGCTGGCGCTGTGGGCGGGCGTGCCCGCCCACATTGGCGGCCCGGCCTGGGCGGTGGACGCCACGGCCACGGCCTTCATCGGCCTGAGCCTGCTGCTGCTCACCGGCGTGCTGAGCTGGGAAGACGTGCTCAAGGAAAAAAGCGCGTGGGACACCATCACCTGGTTCGCCGCGCTGGTGATGATGGCCACGTTCCTGAACAAGCTCGGCCTGATCGCCTGGTTTTCCCACATGCTGGAGGGCGGCATTTCCCATCTGGGCCTGGGCTGGGCGGGCGCGGCCAGCCTGCTGGTGCTGGCCTACTTGTACGCGCACTACATGTTTGCCAGCACCACGGCGCACATCACGGCCATGCTGGGCGCGTTTTACGCCGCTGGCATTGCGCTGGGCGCGCCGCCCATGCTGTTTGCCCTGCTGTTGGCCGCCGCCTCCAGCCTGATGATGACGCTGACCCACTACGCCACAGGCTCCTCGCCCGTGATCTACGGCTCGGGCTACACCACGCTGGGCGAGTGGTGGAAGGCGGGCTTTGCCATGAGCGTGCTGAACCTGCTGGTTTTCACCCTCATCGGCGGCGTTTGGTGGAAGGCGCTGGGGTACTGGTGAGAACCGGCTCCAGCCACTCCGCCGCGCATCAAAAAGAGGAGCTGATACAAGAGGCCAAAAAACGGCCTCTGCGCCCGTTCCACCAGGACCTCTAGCTATGGTTTAAATAGCGAAACAAGGCTCTGGGCAGGCTCTCAGTCAGGGCATGTTCTGCGGGCGGTCCGGCTTGCCCGTCTTGCCCATCACGCCCTGCACGGCGCGGTAGAGCGCATCCGAGCCGTGCAGGGGGTTGGCGGGGTCGAAGGCGAAAGGATTGGGCTGCGCCGCCTGGGCGCCCTGCCCTGCCTGGCGGGCTGGCTCCGGCGGGTGCAGAAAGAAAGACAGCGTTTGCGCGCCGTGGGCCTGGTGGCGCAGCAGCACGCGGCGCAGTTCGGCGGCGCTCATGGCGTGCATGGGGTGGAATTCGGTGACGCTGTAGCGGCCCTGGCGCGAGCGGGCGAGCCAGTCGAAAAAGCTGTCGTCCTGCGTGGCTTCGCCGTAGAGGTTGATGCCCAGCTGCACATGGCCAAAGGGCTTGAGCGACGCTTCAGAGGCAAAGCGCGTGCCGTCCCAGCCCGCTTTTTCAGCGGGGTAGATCTGCTGGGTGCGGCGGGGCACACCGGCCAGGCAGGTGCGCTCCAGCAGCGCGTCAAAGTGGCGCAGGTAGGCCACCACCTGCTCGGCGCGCCAGGCGTGCCAGAGGGCGGCCAGCGGGTTGTAGAAGACGGCGGCGTGGTCTTGCGGCGTATCAATCCAGTAGGCCGCGCCGGAGCCGCCTGCTGGCTGCATGGGCGGCAGGGCCGCCTGCATGGGCTGGGGGCGGGGAGTGGACTGCTGGCGGTCCATCACGGCCACGTAGCGCGCTCCCATGTGGATGAGGCGCGGGCCGTCTTCCAGCGCCAGATCAATGCGGTACAGGCCCGCTGGCAGCCGGGCAAAAGGCAGGTCATAGCGCCAGCCGACCTGGGCCGTGCCCAGATCGGGGCGGGCCGCCGCCACGTCTTGCCGCATGAAGCGCGCGGGCACGCGGGCGGCAAAGCGCCCGTTCAGATACACGCGCACCCAGGCCGGGCCGCTGGCCGCGTGCGCCCAGCCGCTGACGGGCAGCAGGCCGTGCGCGGTGGCGTCCAGATGCTGCCAGTAGTGCGTCAGCGGCTGGCGGCGGATGTCGCGCGAAGGCGGCTGCACGTCGTCAAACGAGGCAAAGGGCGCGCCGCCCAGCCAGGCGTTCAGCGCCCCGATGTCGCCCGCAAAGCGCCGCGCCAGCCAGCGCGAAAAGCCCTGGCGCGAAGCGGCGCTGTAGTCGGTAATCACATAGTCGCTGCCCGCGCCCATGCCGGCCTCGAAATCGGGGTAGAGGTGATGCACTTCGCCCAGCAGGTTGATGCCCGCAATGCGCGCGCGCGCCGCAGGCGGCATCTGGCACAGGGCGTCCGCCAGCGCGCGGATGGCCTGCTCGCGCCGGTGGGTGATGGGGTTGTCGGTGCGGGCAATGCTCCACGGATACAGCGGCCAGCCCATGTAGCGGTCCGGCGGCAGCGGGCCGGCGGGCGTGGCGGCCATGTTGTCGGGGTTTTGCGCCAGCGCGGTCTCGATGGGCGCTTCTTCGGAAAAGTGGGTGGAAAAGAGATACAGCACCACCGGGCGCGGCACGCCTTCAATCGTGCGCGCAATGCGCCGCAGCGCCTCTTCATTGACGGCCCAGCGCCCTTCCGGCGCGGGGGCGGCCTGCGCGTGCGGCTCGAACAAATTGAGCAGCGGCACCACCAGCGTGTAGCCCAGCAGAAAGCGGCCATCGGCGCTCTCGCGCGGCCCCAGCGCCTGCAAGGCGCGCTCTATGCGCGGCGCGGCCGAGCCGTCAGGCGCCGTGCAGGCGGCGTCAGCGGGCGCGCCGCGCGGCCCCAGCGCCAGGCAGTTGTGCAGCCCGCCCAGGGCCGGGGCCAGCAAAAGCGGCGCGCGCCCGGCCTGCCACAGCCAAGCGGAAAAAGCCGCCAGCGCCGCAAAAAGGGCGGCGGCCAGCGCCAGGCACAGGGCGTTGATGGGGCGGTCGTTGCGGAAAGCGGGCGTGGCGCTCATGGAAGAAAACCGGAAAAACGTGGGGGGAACAAGAACGGGCAATGAACAGGCGGGGCCGTTTGGCGCGCCCTCAGAAACAGGAGCAAATCCAAGAGGGTCTAAATACCATCCAGCGCACTTTCCACTAGGACATCTTGCTATTGATAAAGGAGCGAAATAAGGCTGTGCCCCAGCCCACGGCCAGGCTCCGAACAGGCTCTCAGCCCATTTGCAGCGCAATGGTGACGGGGCCGTCGTTGATCAGCGCCACCTGCATGTCGGCTCCGAACTGGCCCGTGGCCACCTCGGGGTGCGCGGCGCGGGCGCGGGCCACGAAATCGTCATACAGCTCGCGGCCCAGGGCGGGCGGCGCGGCGCCCGCAAAGCTGGGGCGGTTGCCGCCGGATGCGTCGGCGGCCAGCGTGAACTGGCTGACGATGAGCAGGCCGCCCGCAGCGTCTTGCACGCTGCGGTTCATCTTGCCCTGCCCATCGGCAAAGATGCGCAGCTTGAGAATCTTGGCCAGCAGCCGCTCGCCCGTGGCGGGGGTGTCTTGCGGCTCGGCGCAAATGAAAACCAGCAGGCCCGCGCCAATGCGGCCCGTCACCTGGCCGGCAATGCACACCTCGGCCTGCGACACGCGCTGAATCAGTGCTTTCATGGAAGGCGGCTTTCTTCAGAGGATGGGCTGGCTGCCGTCTCGTCCGGCTCGGGCGGCAGGATCTGGATGAGCGCGCACAGGCCGGGCACGCCTTCGGCCAGCGCGGCGGCCACCTGGGCGCGCAAGGCGGCCGCTTGCGTCAGCGTCCACTCAGGCGGCAGGTGCATGTGCAAATCGGCAAAGCGGCGCTGCCCGGCCTGGCGGGTGCGCACGTGGTCAAAGCGCGCCACGCCATCGGCGGCAAAGCGCGCCAGCACGGCCTGAATCTGCGCCAGGGTTTCGGCCTGCACGGCCTCATCCATCAGCCCTTGCGACGATCGCCACAGCAGGCCAAAGCCTTCGCGCAAGATGTTCAGCGCCACCAGCAGGGCCATGAGCGGGTCCAGCCACAGCCAGCCCGTCAGCGGCGCAAGCAGCACGCCCGCCAGCACGCCGGCGGAAGTCCACACATCCGTCAGCAAATGGCGGGCATCGGCCTGCAACGCCAGCGAGCGGTGCACGCGCGCGGCGCGCAGCATGAGCCAGGCCAGCGCGCCATTGAGCGCAGAGCTGCCCACCGACAGCGCCAGCCCCCAGCCCGCCAGCGCCACCGGCTGGGGCTGCGCCAGGCGCGGCAGCGCCGCCCAGGCAATGGCCGCAGCGGCCGCCAAAATGAGCAGCCCCTCGAACGCAGAGGCAAAGTACTCGGCCTTGTAGTGCCCATAAGGGTGCCCCTCGTCGGCAGGGCGGCTGGCCACGGTGAGCATGAGCAGGCCAAAGCCCGCCCCCGCCAGATTGACGACGGACTCCAGCGCATCCGACAGCAGCCCGACGGAGCCGGTGAGCTGCCAGGCCAGCGCCTTGAGCGCAATGGCCGCGCAAGCCACGGCAGCGGACGCGGCCATGAGGCGGCGCGGCGTCAGCCAGTGCAAAAAAGCGTTTCCGGAAACAGGCATGAAAACAGGAGGAAAGCGGAAAAACAGCGCGCAAACCACTCGGACAAGGCGCGCCAAAGAATGCGGATTGTGGCCACAGCCGCTGAAACGGCTGCTTGCGCCTGCCTTTTTCCCGTTACCGCGCGGCTTGGGCGGCATGGACAAAGCGCTTTCTAAAATCGCCGCCCATGTTCACGCGCCGCCCGACTCTCGCCGCCCGGCTCCGCACCGCCTTCTGCCTGGGGCTGGCCCTGCTGACAACGGCCTGCGCCCACGGCTCGCTGCCTTCGCAGGCATCCGGCCGCGTGCTGGAGCAAGGCCGCGCCTCCTGGTACGGCGCAGACTTCCAGGGCCGACGCACGGCCAGCGGTGAGCGCTTTGACATGCACGCATTCACCGCCGCCCACAAGACCCTGCCCTTCGGCACCCGCGTGCTGGTGCGCAACCCCCGCAACGGCAAACAGGTGGTGGTGCGCATCAACGACCGGGGCCCCTTCTCCCAGAGCCGCATCATTGATTTAAGCCGCGCCGCCGCCCGCCATCTGGGGCTGGAAGGCAGCGGCCACGGGCACGTCGTGCTGCACGAAGCGCAATAGGCGCCAGAAAAGCGGCGGCAGCAAGCCTGCCCCGCATGCCGCCGCCGCTCCCCGGAACGCATCCCCCTCTTTCCGCGCCCACCGCGCCCCGGCCCTGAACTGGCCCGGCCCGCGCCAATTCAGCTCTTGTTTCAATAGCATGAGGTCTTAGTGGAACGGGCGCAAACGCTATTTATGGCGGCTTGAATTTGCTCCTGTTTTCAATGCGCTGCCGCTTCCCTGCCTGCCCGCGAGAAGCTGCGGGCCGAAACGGGCGGCAAACGCAAAACGGCCTTTGCCACGCCCGCAGCGCGCCTTGAACGGTTTTTTTATTTCAGCCCGCCCGTCTCCACCGTCCAGCCCTGCCCGGCCCCACGCTTGAGCGCATTCAGCACGGCGGGCAGGGCCGCGCGCAGGGCGGCGGGCAAGGTGTGCGGCGGGTTGATGACGAACACGCCGCTGGCTGACAGGCCCGCCTGCCCCTTGGCCGCGCCCACGTTCAGCGTGGCGTGAAGCCAGCCGCGCCGCGCCTGATTGGCCAGGGTCTTGAGGCGGCGCGGCAGGCCGTGCGCTTCAGGCCGGGCGATGATGGGGTGCCAGACGAGATACACGCCCGTGGCAAAGCGTTGCAGGCATTGCTGGATGGCGGCCGCCGCGCGGGCGTAGTCGGTCTTGATTTCGTAGCTGGGGTCCATCAGCGCCAGCGCGCGGCGCGAACCGCCAGCCGCTGCGGGCGGCGGCAGCAGGGCGGGCAGGGCGGCAAAGCCGTCTTCGGTCTGAATGGTGATTTGGCGGCCCGCCTGCAACTGGGCCACATTGGCTTGCAGCGCGTGAATATCAGACGGATGCAGCTCGAACAGGCGCAGGCGGTCGTGCACGGCGGCGCGCTCTTGCGCCGCCATGAGGCGCTGCATGATGAAGGGCGATCCGGGGTAGATGCGCCAGCTTTTGCCCGGCGCGTTGAAGCTGGCGACCATGTCGAGATAGTCGCGCAGGGCTTCGGGCGCGGGCGCGCCGCCATCAGCCTGCCCATTGGCCTGCGCCTGCAAGGCCAGCACGCCTTGCGCGGCCTCGCCGGAAGTGCGGGCGGCCTCGCTGTCCAGCCGGTACAGGCCCGCGCCCGCATGGGTGTCCGCCAGCAAAAGCGGCGCGGACTTGGCCATGAGATGCCGCAGCGTGGCAATCAGAGTCAGATGCTTGAGCGCGTCGGCATGATTGCCGGCGTGAAAGGCGTGGCGGTAACTGAACATGGGGCAATCGTAATGGCAGCGCATGTGTAGAATCGCCGGTTTTTTGTAGCGCCGCCCGCTCCGCGACAAAACGCGCTTTTGCCGGCATTTTTGCCAGCTTCGGCGCGCCAGCCGCCTGAGAGATTCCCGCCAGAGGAATGCCGACCGCGGAAAAGAGCGGGCCAGCCACTTCACTTTCCCCGAAAAGGAAAAAACCATGAAAACGTTCAGCGCAAAACCCGCTGACGTGAAGCATGAGTGGTTTGTGATTGACGCCACCGACAAGGTGCTCGGCAGGGTAGCCAGCGAAGTTGCCCTCCGTCTGCGCGGCAAGCACAAAGCCATTTACACGCCTCACGTCGATACCGGCGACTTCATCATCGTCGTCAATGCCGCCAAGCTCCGCGTGACCGGCAACAAGGAACTGGGCAAAAAGTATTACCGCCACACCGGCTACCCCGGCGGCATCCGCATGACCACCTTCCGCGACATGCAGGCCAAGCACCCCGGCCGCGCGCTGGAAAAGGCCGTCAAGGGCATGCTGCCCAAAGGCCCACTGGGCTACGCCATGATCAAGAAGCTGAAGGTGTATGGCGGCGCAGAGCATCCGCACACCGCCCAGCAGCCCAAAACGCTGGAAATCTGATAGGAGCCGTCAATGATTGGTGAATGGAACAATGGCACAGGCCGCCGCAAATCCAGCGTGGCCCGCGTGTTTCTGAAAAAAGGCTCCGGCAAGATCACGGTCAATGGCAAGTCCATCGAGGAATACTTTGGCCGCCAGACCTCCATCATGATCTGCAAGCAGCCGCTGGTGCTGACCGAAAACACGGAAACCTTCGACGTGATGGTGAACGTGCGCGGCGGCGGCGAATCCGGCCAGGCCGGTGCAGTGCGCCACGGCATCACCCGTGCGCTGATTGATTACGACGCCAACCTCAAGCCGCAGCTGTCCGCAGCCGGCTACGTGACCCGCGACGCCCGCGAAGTGGAACGCAAGAAGGTCGGCCTGCACTCCGCCCGCCGCCGCAAGCAGTTCAGCAAGCGCTGATTCTGGCGCTCACGCTGGCACGGTGCGGCAAAGCTGCCTTCTGTGCTACAAGCAAGCCGTGCCGCCCGCAAGGGCCGCACGGTTTTTCTTTGGCCCCGCCACGCCCACTTCAGAGGAGATGCAAGCTCATGTTCAACCAGAAAAAACACCCGCCGATGCGCAACGCCATTGGCGCCGGCATGCAGGTGCAGGGGCCGTGCACGTTTGAAGACGGCCTTCAGATCGACGGCACCGTGCTGGGTGACGTGCTGCCCGCATCGGAGCAGAGCGTCAGCAAAATCGTGATCGGCCCCACGGGCCAGGTGCAGGGCACGATTCGCGCGGATTTCATCGTGATCGCGGGCACCGTGATCGGCAATGTGCAGGCGCTCGAAGCGCTGGAACTCCAGGCCAGCGCCCATGTGCAAAGCGAGGCCATCCAGTACCGCACGCTTGAAATGCAAACGGGCGCCGTCATCTCAGGGCAATTGCAGCCGCAGCTGATGCCGCCTTCCACGCCCGCAAAAACCATTTTGACAGGCGAAGATCAGGCGGTTTGATAGACTGCCCGCGATTTCCGCATTGAATATAAATACAGGAGTTACCCCATGAATGCCGCCCCTGAAACCCAAGCTGCCGCTCCGGCCATGCCGGACCCCATCGTCTTTACCGATAGCGCCGCCGCCAAGGTGGCCGATCTCATTGCCGAAGAAGGCAACCCCGATTTGAAGCTGCGCGTGTTCGTGCAGGGCGGCGGATGCTCCGGCTTTCAATATGGCTTCACGTTCGACGAAATCGCCAATGAAGACGACACGACGATGACCAAGAATGGCGTTTCGCTGCTGATTGACGCCATGAGCTTCCAATATCTGGTCGGCGCTGAAATTGACTACAAGGAAGATTTGCAGGGCGCGCAATTCGTTATCCGCAATCCAAATGCCGAAACCACTTGCGGCTGCGGCTCGTCATTTTCCGTGGCGGAAGAATAAATTCCACAAATAAAAAAGGGCGCTTCTTAAAGCGCCCTTTTTTATTTTCCAGGAACATGAAATGAATTCACTCGAAAGCTGCGCCCGCCATTTGTTTGGCTGATTCCAGCTGGGCCTGCATATCAAGAGAAAGCTGGGCAAATGTTTCTTTTTTCGCCACCGAAGCCAGCACGGCGCCGCTTTGCTCGGCCAGCGCCACTGTCGGATTGACGGGCTTGTTTTCCACGCGGAACTCGAAATGCAGGTGCGGCCCCGTCGCGCGGCCCGTGGCGCCCACGGCACCGATCACATCGCCCTGCGACACCTTCTGCCCAGGCTTCACGTCAATGCGCGAAAGGTGCGCGTACACCGTCGAATCCTTGCCGTTGAGGTGGCTGATGTAAATCACGTTGCCATAACCGTTTTGCGCGCCGGCCACCGTCACGGTGCCGTCGCCAATAGTGCGCACGGGCGTGCCCGTGGGCGCGGCGTAATCCACGCCCGTGTGCTTGTGCGTGTAGCCCAAAATGGGATGATGGCGCTCGCCAAATTTGCTGGTCACGCGCAGCACAGGCAGCGGAGCCGTCAGATAGGCGCGCCGCAGGCTCTCACCAGCAAAGTCAAAGTAGCCGCCTTGCCCGGGGTTGCCGCTTTCCTGGAACCAGACCGCCTCATGCGCTTTGCCGCGATTGACGAACTCTGCGCTCAGCACGCGGCCTGCGCGGACCGGCTCGCCATCAGCTTCCAGCGTCTCGTACACCACCGAAAAGCTGTCCCCCTTGCGCAGGCCTTTGTGGAAGTTGATGACCGAGCCAAAAATATCGGCCAGCTGATACGTCACGCTGTCAGGCAGATTGACCTCATCGGCCGCCGCGAAGAGCGACGAGCGGATGACCCCGCTTGCCACGCGCTGGCCCACTTGCAGCGGCGCCGTTTCCACGCGGGCTGTCAAGCCGGCTTCCGTCTTTTCCACGATCAGCCGCCTGAATTCCTGGCTTCCCGGCTTGTCCAGCCAGTGCGTACGCAAGGAAAGGAGCTTTTGCCCGTCATCGGCCTGCACTGCCACGGGCCGCCCCGTGCGGCTGAACAGCGCGTTGTGCGCGTCCGCATGGCCGCGCAGAAAACGCGCCGCCTCGGCATCCACCACCCCCATGCGCGCCAGCAGCGCTTCCGGCGTATCGCTGCTGCGCGTGCTGCCATTGCGGTACAGCGTCAGCGCGCCGCCGCCTTGCGCAGCCACGTCTGCCTGCACAGGCTCCGTCACCAGCCGCACCAGTTTGGGCGGCTCGGCGGGCGTCAGCGCGGCCATGGCAAACGTGCCAGCGCCCATTAAAAAGGCGGTGATGGCCGCCGTCGTGCGTTTCGGGTTGCGCTGAATCAGTCCAGCAATGAACAAGACAATGGCAGAAGGCTTCACGGGGATATCCGGGTCAAGGCGGGAAGCGGCAGACTGTAGCCTGCACACTACAATTTGAGTCGTTTTCTTTGCTTTTGGCAAAGCGGGCGAGTATAGCCATGCGCCTTGCACGCAAAACCCGCTTTGCCTTTCCTTTCCCCAGCTTTACATATGACACAGCCTCCCGCGCAAGCCGCTTCAAGCCCCTTTCCCATCACCGACCGCGTGCGCGAAGCCATGCAAATCACCCTGCGCGGCTGCGATGAACTGCTGCCCGCCGCCGACTGGGAACAAAAACTCGCCCGCGCCGAAGCCACCGGCCAGCCGCTGCGCATCAAACTGGGCCTGGACCCCACCGCACCCGACATCCATCTGGGCCACACCGTCGTGCTCAACAAGCTGCGCCAGCTGCAAGACCTGGGCCACACCGTCATCTTCCTCATTGGCGACTTCACCACCCTCATTGGCGACCCCAGCGGCCGCAACACCACCCGCCCGCCGCTGAGCGCCGAACAAATCCGCGCCAACGCCGAAACCTATCGCGCCCAGGCCTACAAAGTGCTCAGCCCTGAAAAAACCGAGCTGCGCTACAACAGCGAGTGGTGCGACCAGCTGGGCGCGCGCGGCATGATCCAGCTGGCGGCCCAATACACCGTCGCCCGCATGATGGAGCGCAACGACTTTCACGCGCGCTTTCACTCCGGCGCCTCCATCAGCCTGCACGAATTCCTCTACCCCCTGCTGCAAGGCTACGACTCCGTCGCCCTCAAAAGCGACCTCGAACTCGGCGGCACCGACCAGAAATTCAACCTCCTCATGGGCCGCCACCTGCAAATCGAACACGGGCAGGAACCCCAATGCGCGCTCACCATGCCCCTGCTCGTGGGGCTGGACGGCGTGGACAAAATGTCCAAAAGCAAAGGCAACTACATCGGCATCACCGAAGACGCCAACACTATGTTCGCCAAAGTCCTGTCCATCAGCGACGAACTCATGTGGCGCTGGTACCCCCTGCTGTCTTTCCAGAGCCTGGCCGGCATTGAAAAACTCCAGGCCGAAGTCGCCGCAGGCCGCAACCCCAAAGAAGCCAAAGTCATGCTTGCGCGCGAAATCACCACGCGCTTTCACAGCGCCCAGGCGGCCAGCGCTGCCGAGCAAGACTTCATCAACCGCAGCAAAGGCGGCGTGCCCGACGACATTGCGCAAGTGCAGCTGAGCGCCGGCAGCGAGGGCCTGGGCATCGGCCTGGTGCTCAAGCAATCGGGCCTGGCCCCTTCCACCAGCGAAGCCAACCGCCTGATAGACGGCGGCGGCGTGCGCGTAGACAGCGCCGTCATCAGCGACAAGGCCCTGAAGCTGCGCCCCGGCACTTACGTGGTGCAAGTGGGCAAGCGCAAATTCGCCCGCGTCACCCTGGCCTGAAAACCCATGTGCGGCTTGCTCCTGCTGGCCTGAATACACCAAAAACAGGAGCAAATATGAGGGGCCTGAAATGCCGTTCCTCGCAAATTCCACTAAGACCTCATGCTATTGATTCAGAAGCGAAAAATTCCTCGCTTCCCGCCCGCGCCTTGCCCATTCCAAACCGCTTCTTCACGCTGAAAGACGGGGCGCGAACAAACGCCGGAAACCTGTTCAGAGTCTGACCATGAGGGGCGAAAGCGCGGCCCCGGGCGCTCTTGGGCCTTGCCCATCTTCAGCGGGTCACAAAGGCTGCAGCAAGGCCAGCTGCGCCTCGTCCAGCCAGCGCCACTGGCCGGGGGCCAGATCAGCGGGCAAGGCAAGCTGGCCAATGCGGCTGCGGTGCAGCGCCGTCACGCGGTTGCCCACGGCAGCCAGCATGCGCTTGACCTGGTGGTACTTGCCCTCGGTCAGCGTCAGGCGCAAGGCATGACTGCCCGTCGCCTCGCAAGCGGCAGCGCGCACGGGCTGGGGATCGTCATGAAGAACCACCCCCTCCAGCAGCCGGGCAATTTGCGCGGCAGTCACCGCATGCGCTGCGCTCACCTCATACACCTTGGGCACATGGCGGCGCGGGGCGTTCATGCGGTGAATGAAAGCGCCATCGTCACTGAGCAACAACAAGCCAGTCGTATCCTGATCCAGCCGGCCCACAGCCTGCACACCGCTGGCCCTGCCACCCTTGGCGGCAGGGCGCTGCCGCAGCATGGCAGGCAGCAAGGCATAAATGCTGGGCCAGGCGCTGGGGCGCTGCGAACACTCATAGCCCGCTGGCTTGTGAAGCATGAGATACGCAGGACTGCGGCACTCCCAAGGCTGCCCCTGCACGGCAATGCGCAGGCCCTGCGGCGGAAAAACAGCCGCCGGATCAGTGCAAACGCTGCCTTGCACTTGCACCAGCCCCTGCGCAATCAGCCCCGCGCACTGACGGCGCGTGCCAAAACCCTGGGCAAAAAGAAGGTCATCCAAACGTTGCATGGCGAAAAGCATAGGCACCTGTTGCAGGCTTGCAGCCTTGGTCAAACCGTTGCCCGATATTGCTGCTACAGAATTAACAGCATGATGTCCTAGTGGAAACTGCGCGAGATGGCATTTTCAGCCCCTTGAATTCGCTCCTGTTTTTAAGCTTTTCTGCGCCGCCAGGCCAGTGCAGCCAGACCCGAAGCGCCGCGCGAGAATCCGGCCGGATATTGCGAGAGTCATCATGCGTCTTTCCTCACCCGACACCCTCCAGCTCATTACCGCCGCCACCCGCGCTCCATCTGGTCATAACTCGCAGCCGTGGTATTTTGAAATCAACGCCAATGAAATTGCCATTTTTCCCGACCCCGCAAGGGCGCTGCCCGCCGTGGACGGCAACCGCCGGGAATTGTTCATCAGCCTGGGATGCGCGGCTGAAAATCTTTGCCTGCAAGCTTCTGCCTTGCATTACGCCGCCCAGACGGAAATAAGCGGCGATGGAAGCATCAGAATACAGCTTCAAAAATCAGACAGCATTATTCCAAGCCCGCTTTCTGCCTATATCGAACAGCGGCAGACAAACCGCTCAACATACAATCACAAAATCATTCCGGAAGATATTTTGTGCGCCATTCTGGAGGAATGGGCCGGAAATGAAATAAAAATCCATCTGTTCAAGAAGGATGACAGCGCCTTCAAGCTGCTGACCGAAGCCGTCACGCAGGGCAATGAAGCGCAAATGAATGACTCCGCCTTCAAGGCGGAGTTGCTTTCATGGGTGCGCTTCAACAAAAAGCCCGCCGAAAGCACGGGCGACGGCCTCAGCTACGCCGCCCTGGGCGCGCCCAGTCTGCCCCGCTGGATCAGCGAACCCATCGTGAAATCCATGCTCAACGACAAATCGCAAAACAAATCCGATTTGAAAAAAATCGCATCTTCATCCCATTTGGCGCTTATCACCAGCCCGGCCGATGATGTTTTTTCATGGATCAGCACGGGGCGCGCGCTCCAGCGTTTTCTGCTTTCGCTGACCCGGGCAGGCATTGCCAGCGCATACCTGAATCAGCCTTGCGAAGTCGCTGAAATACGCGGGAAATTGCGCGAGAAACTTTTTCACGCGACCCGTGAATATCCACAACTGCTGCTGCGCATCGGCTATGCAAAGCCGCTTCCGCGCGCCGGAAGAAGGCCGCTTCGGGAAGTCATGAAATCTGAATATGGGATGGCCTATTGAACGTGCCCATTCAGCCCATTTTCCGCAAGCAAAAGGGCAAGGCGGCCACTAGCTCTTTTTACGCGAAAAACCAGCCGTGGCGGTGTATGGCTTGCGAGCTGCCCCACACATGGCTGACGCGCGAGGGGAGAACGCATCAGCAATCAGAATGAGCATGGCGTGAGCGGAGGAAAGAGGCAGTTTTTAGCTCCTTTAACCATAGCACGATGTCCTAGTGGAATCAGCGTAAACCGGTATTTCTGCCCCTTGAATTTGCTCCTGTTTCCGATGCCCTCATCTGCCAAGCACCGGACAACCCGGAGGCTGCGCCAGCCGCCCGCCTTGGGCGCTTCTGAACGGGCTTCATGAGCGGCGCCTGATTCAATTCCGCAAAACGGACGGCAGGCCGCTTGGCTGAGATGCGCCAGGGCAGCGCGGCGCATCGCACGCGCGAAATGAAGGTTGACCGTTTTGAAAGCTGGCTGTTTTCTTTGAAGGCGCGCCCTGCTCCGCCCTGACCCGGCGGCGCACGAAAACGAACGGGGCGCAGGTGTTGCCTTGCGCCCCGTGCAGTGCAGCGGCCAGCCAGCCGCCTATCAGTCCATCAACTCAAGGCGCCGTGGCAGTTCTTGTAGCGCTTGCCGCTGCCGCAGGGGCAGGGGTCGTTGCGGCCCACGCGGGGCACTTCGCCTGCGGCCAGGCCCGCGCCTGCCGCCCCGGCCACGGTGCTGCGTGCGCTGCCGGCCGGGGTTTGGGGCAGGGTCTGCGCCTCACCCGTTTCCGAGGGCGCGGTGTAGGTAACGTTGCTGACGCGTTCGGCCTGCTGGCTGATGCTGCCAGCGGCTTCATCAGCCTGCTCGCGGGTTTGCACGCGCACATTGATGAGCACGCGGGTGACTTCGTTTTTCACTGTGTCCAGCATTTGGCTGAAGAGTTCAAAGGCTTCGCGCTTGTATTCCTGCTTGGGCTGCTTCTGGGCGTAGCCGCGCAGGTGGATGCCCTGGCGCAGGTAGTCGAGCGCGGAGAGGTGCTCGCGCCAGTTGCTGTCGATGGATTGCAGGAGCACGGAGCGCTCGAAGGGGCGGAAGTTTTCCGCGCCAACCAGGGCCACTTTGGCGGCGTAGGCTTCGTCGGCGGCCACGCGCACGGCTTCGACGATTTCCTGATCGGTGATGGAGCTGGAGGATTCCACCGACTTTTGCAGGGGCAGCTCGATTTGCCAGTCCTGCGCCAGGGCTTTTTCAAGGCCGGGCAGGTCCCATTGCTCTTCTACCGAGTCGGCGGGCACGTATTGGCGCACAAGGTCTTCAAAGCAGCCGTGGCGCAAGGCGGTGATCTGGGCGGTGAGGTCTTGCGCGTTGAGAATGTCGTTGCGCTGCTGGTAGATGACTTTGCGCTGATCGTTGGCGACGTCGTCGTATTCGAGCAGCTGTTTGCGGATGTCGAAGTTGCGGCCTTCCACCTTGCGCTGGGCGCTTTCGATGGCGCGGGTGACCATGCCGGCTTCGATGGCTTCGCCTTCAGGCATTTTGAGGCGGTCCATGATGGCGCGCACGCGGTCGCCCGCGAAGATGCGCATGAGCGCGTCGTCCAGGCTGAGATAAAAGCGCGAGGAGCCGGGGTCGCCTTGGCGGCCCGAGCGGCCGCGCAGCTGGTTGTCGATGCGGCGGCTTTCGTGCCTTTCGGTGGCGATGATGCGCAGGCCGCCCAGGGATTTGACTTTTTCGTGGTCGGCCTGCCATTGCTGGCGCAGCTGCTGGATGCGGCTGGCGCGGGTGGCTTCGTCAAGCGATTCGTCGGCTTCGATGGCGGCGACGGTTTTTTCGATGTTGCCGCCCAGCACGATGTCGGTGCCACGCCCGGCCATGTTGGTGGCGATGGTGATGACGCCGGGGCGCCCTGCCTGGGCGACGATGTCGGCTTCGCTGGCGTGCTGTTTGGCGTTGAGCACCTGGTGCGGCAGGTTCTCTTTTTTCAGCAGGTTGGAGATGATTTCGGAGTTTTCGATGGAGGTGGTGCCCACGAGCACGGGCTGGCCGCGCTTGTGGCATTCGCGAATGTCGGCGAGCGCGGCGGCGTATTTTTCGGGGGTGGTTTTGTAAACGCGGTCGAGCTGGTCGTCGCGCTTGTTGGGGCGGTTGGGCGGGATGACGACGGTTTCCAGCCCGTAGATTTCCTGGAATTCGTAGGCTTCGGTGTCGGCCGTGCCCGTCATGCCCGAGAGCTTGGCGTAGAGGCGGAAGTAGTTCTGGAAGGTGATGGAGGCCAGCGTCTGGTTTTCGGCCTGGATGGGCACGCCTTCCTTGGCTTCCACGGCCTGGTGCAGGCCGTCGCTCCAGCGGCGGCCGGTCATGAGGCGGCCCGTGAATTCATCGACGATGACGATTTCGGGGCCGTTTTCGCCGTTTTGCACCACGTAGTGCTGGTCACGGTGATACAGGTGCGCGGCGCGCAGGGCGGCGTAGAGGTGGTGCACCAGCGCGATGTTGGCGGGGTCATACAGCGACGCGCCTTCGGCAATGAGGCCGCGCGCGGCCAGGATGCGCTCGGCGTTTTCGTAGCCTTGTTCGGTGAGATAGACCTGATGGGACTTTTCGTCCACGGTGAAGTCGCCGGGCTTGATGACGCCTTCGCCCGTGCGCGGATCGGCTTCGCCTTCCTGCCGGGTGAGCTGGGGGGCCACTTCGTTCATGGCCAGATAGATGGCAGTCTGGTCTTCGGCCTGGCCGCTGATGATGAGCGGCGTGCGCGCTTCGTCAATGAGGATGGAGTCCACCTCGTCCACGATGGCGTAGTTGAGCTGGCGCTGCACGCGATCGCCCGGCTCGTACACCATGTTGTCGCGCAGGTAGTCAAAGCCGTATTCGTTGTTGGTGCCGTAGGTGATGTCAGCGCCGTAGGCGACCTGCTTTTCTTCGCGCGGCATGTAAGGCAGGTTCACGCCCACCGTCAGGCCCAGGAAGTTGTAGAGGCGCGCCATCCATTGCGCGTCGCGGTTGGCCAGGTAGTCATTGACCGTAACCACATGCACGCCCTTGCCCGTGAGCGCGTTCAGATACACGGGCAGCGTGGCCGTGAGCGTTTTGCCTTCGCCCGTGCGCATTTCGGCAATCTTGCCCTCGTGCAGGGCCATGCCGCCGATCAGCTGCACGTCAAAGTGGCGCATCTTCATCACGCGCTTGGAGGCTTCGCGCACCACGGCGAAAGCTTCCGGCAGAAGCTGATCCAGCGTTTCGCCTTTGCCCAGCCGCTCTTTGAACTCTTGCGTTTTGGCGCTGATTTGCTCGTCGGACAGCTTCTCGAACTGCGGCTCCAGCGCGTTGATGCGCGCCACCGTCTTGCGGTATTGCTTGAGCAGGCGATCGTTACGGCTGCCAAAGAGCTTGGTCAAAAGAGTAAGGGGCATACGCGGCGCAAATGTGAAAAGTGTTCGGTCAAAGAAAAAAGCCAAGCAAGGGCGGAAACAATCCGCCGCTCGCAAGGCGGCGAGGCATTTTAGAACCTGTGCACAGTCTGGCCGCGAGGGGCAAAAGAGCGAATCAGGATAGGCTGCAAGGCGCGAACCGCAAGCGGGCCTCATGGCCTGCTGGCTGCCCGGCCAGAGATTGACAACGCCACAGATCGCCCAAGGCCGCGCTTTTGTGTTTACAGACAAACTCTGAACAGGTTTTCGGAGCGCGCATCTCCTTCCTGAGCCTGGTTGTGAAGACCTTGCGCTTGCCTGCTGGCAATAATGCGCGCGGAAAGCGGAGCGGGCTGCGCTGCCAGCTATAGCCGCTTTGCAACATTTCAATACTTTCATCCGCCATGAGCATCACGTTGAAAACCCCCATGAACATGCAGCAAGCCATGCACGGCTCACCCATGCTTGCGCAACTGATGCGAATGGCGGAGGAAACCCGTGCGTGCATGGCCGTCATCCGCCCCCTGCTGCCCGCTGCGCTACGTGGCGCTGTGCGCCCAGGCCCCATGCAAGACGGCACTTGGTGCCTGCTTATCGCCCACACAGCCGCCGCAGCAAAGCTGCGCCAGCTCGCTCCGGCCCTGCTAGCGGCCCTGCGCGCCAAGGGGCATGAGGTGCAGACCCTTCGCTTCAAGGTCCAGCCGCCGCCCGATTCAAAAATCCAAGAAAAAACCCGCTGGCCGTGAGCGGCTGGCGGGTTGTTAATGTGGTGCCGGTTGTCGGACTCGAACTGACGACCTACCGCTTACAAGGCGGGTGCTCTACCAACTGAGCTAAACCGGCTGAAACTCAAAGGGGCGGATTCTAACCACTATTTGACGATTCTTAGCGATGGCCTTCCGCCGCTTGGCGCAGGAGGCTCGTCATCCGGCCCGGCATCTTTGCCAGAACCGGGTGGCGAAACAGGCCGTAGTTGAGGTTTCTCGGCTATGGGCGCCTCAGATTCGCCATCTGCGCCTGGCATTTTCCCTGCTTCAGCCTCTTGGCTCGCCTCCGGGAATGCCATGCCCTGCCCCGTTTCCCGCGCATAGATCGCGAGCACCCGATTGACGGGTATGAAAATATCTCGCGGCACGCCGCCAAAACGGGCCTTGAACTCAATATAGTCATTGCCCATTTTCAAGCCATTGGTCGCGTCAAAACCAATGTTAAGCACAATCTGCCCATTCTGAACAAATTCTCTGGGCACCTGCACGGTTTCATCCACACGCACCGCAATATGGGGGGTCAGCCCATTGTCGCCACACCATTCATACAAGGCGCGCAGCAAATACGGCTGGGTAGAGGTGGTTTCCAATTCAGCCTCCTGAAGTTCCCAATCATTACTTCCGCATGACTTTTTCAGACGGCGTCAGTGCCTCAATATACGCAGGCCGGGAAAAGATGCGCTCTGCATATTTGAGAAGCGGCGCCGCATTCTTGCTCAGCTCAATTCCATAGTAATCAAGCCTCCAGAGCAGAGGCGCCAACGCGACATCCAGCATGGAGAAATGCTCACCCAGGATATATTTATTCTTCAAAAATACAGGCGCCATTTGCGTCAGGCGATCGCGGATATTTCCCCGCGCTTTTTCCAGCGCCTTTTCATTGGTCCGGCCCACACGATGTTCCAGCACGCTCACGTGAGAAAACAGCTCTTTTTCAAAATTAAGCAGGAAAAGGCGCACCCGCGCCCGGTCTACCGGATCGCCCGGCATAAGCTGCGGATGAGGAAAACGCTCATCAATATATTCGTTGATGATATTTGATTCATAAAGAATCAGATCTCTTTCCACCAGAATAGGCACCTGCCCATAAGGGTTCATCACACTGATATCTTCCGGCTTGTTGAACAGGTCGACATCACGGATTTCAAAATCCATTCCCTTCTCGAACAGCACAAAACGGCAGCGATGCGAAAAGGGGCAGGTTGTTCCTGAATAAAGCACCATCATGGCGGGAGGCTCCTAAAAAACCGAAAGAGTGGGCAGCGCAAATGCACCGTCCACTCTATTTACTGCCCGGTCAAAACCGGGCACGCAGAATAAAAGACTTTATTTGACGTCTTTCCAGAATGCCTTGTTCAAATTCCAGGCGGCAAAAGTAAACAAAGCCAGGAACAGCATGGCAAAGATGCCTATCTTCACGCGCTTGTTCTGGGCCGGTTCACCCATCCATTGCAGGAAATTGACCAAATCACCCACATTTTTGTCGTAATCAGCAGCGGTCATGGCACCCGGTGTCACTTCTTCCCACCCTTTGTGCACTTGCACTTGCTGGCCATGTGACTCATGCGTTTCAAACAGAGGCTTGCGCTCACCCTGCAATTCCCACAACGGGTGCGGCATGCCAATACTGGGAAATGCCAAGTTATTCCAGCCAGTGGGTTTGGTGGGATCTCGATAGTAAGAACGCAGCAGGGTGTAGATGTAATCTGCGCCCGTGCCATTGGAGCCAGCCCGAGAGCGGGCAATCAATGTCAAATCCGGCGGATTAGCGCCAAACCATTTTTTGGCCTCGATGGGATCAATCGCGGCTTTCATGACGTTGCCCACCTTGTCAGTGGTGAACATCAGATTTTCCTTGATCTGCTCTTCCGTCAAGCCAATGTCTTGCAAACGGTTGTAGCGCATGAACGCCGCTGAATGGCAGCTCAGGCAGTAATTGACAAAGATGCGTGCGCCGTTTTGCAGCGACGCCTGGTTTGTCACGTCAATAGGAGCCTTATCCCAAGGGATTCCGCCGCTTGCAGCGTGGGCGCTGATGACCAGATTCGCTGCCAGCATCAGGCCAGCGACCAGTTTCTTGTGGAATTTCATTTTTATGCTCCGGCAAATTCAGTGCGGTGTGAAGGTGACGCGATCAGGCACAGGTTTAGGCGTGCCAATTCGCGACCACCACGGCATCAGCAGGAAGAAGCCGAAGTAAAACAGCGTGCCAATCATGGCGACCAGTTCATTGGTCATCCAACTCAAGGCAGGCGCGGCAAAAATCGGGCCGGGGAGCATGATGCCCAGCACCATCAGAATGCCAAACCACACCACGAACACGGCATAGAGCCATTTATGCCAGCCGGGGCGATAGCGGATGGACTTGACGGGACTCCAGTCCAGCCATGGCAGGAAGAACAGGATGATGACAGCGCCGCCCATGACGACCACACCCCAGAACTTCGCGTCAAACGTCTTGAGCAGGAAAGCCACCACGACAGCTGCGCCAGCAACTCCCATCTTGATCAACATGGGCAAGCGTGTACGCAGGAACACGAACGCCGCTGCCAGCAGGACGATGACGCACAGCACATTGACCATCGTGTCGGTTGTGGCGCGCAGCATGGAATAGAACGGCGTGAAATACCACACAGGCGCAATATGCGCTGGCGTGACCAGCGGATCGGCCGGAATGAAGTTGTTGTATTCCAGGAAATAGCCGCCGAATTCAGGCGCGAAGAAAACCACGGCGAAATAGACCATGAAGAACACGCCTACGCCCAAGATGTCGTGAACCGTGTAGTAGGGGTGGAACGGGACGCCATCCGCAGGCGCAGTGGGCGACCAGCGGTTGCCTTTGGGGCCTTGCTTGATTTCTACGCCATCAGGGTTGTTGGAGCCCACGTCATGCAGAGCAAGCAGGTGCGCCACCACCAGTCCGAGCAGCACCAGCGGCACGGCAATAACGTGAAAACTGAAGAAGCGGTTCAGTGTGGCGTCACTTACCACGTAGTCACCGCGAATGAGCAGGGACAGATCGGATCCGATAAATGGAATCGCGGAAAACAGGTTCACGATCACCTGCGCGCCCCAGAAAGACATTTGTCCCCAAGGCAGCAAATACCCCATGAATGCTTCAGCCATCAGGCACAGGAAAATGGCGCAGCCAAAAATCCAGACCAGCTCCCGTGGCTTGCGGTAGCTGCCATACAGCAATCCGCGGAACATGTGCAGATAAACCACGATGAAGAAAGCGGATGCCCCCGTGGAGTGCATGTAGCGGATGATCCAGCCGCCCGGCACGTCGCGCATGATGTATTCGACCGACTCGAACGCCTTGGCCGCATCAGGCTTGTAGTGCATCACCAGAAAAATGCCCGTGACGATTTGGATCACCAGCACCAGCAGCGCCAGCGAGCCAAAGATGTACCAGACGTTGAAATTCTTCGGCGCATAGTACTCCGACATGTGTTTGCGGTAAGCCTCAAACGCAGTCGGAAAGCGGTTGTCAAACCAGTTGGTCACCTTGGCAACCAATGGCGCATTCGGAGAAATTTCCTTGAATTCAGCCATGTCCGCCTCCCATCACGCTTCGGAATCGTCGCCAACCAAAATCTTGGTTTCGGACAGGAATTTGTAGGGAGGCACTTCAAGATTGTCTGGCGCGGGTTTGTTTTTGAACACGCGGCCAGCCAGATCGAATGTGGAGCCATGGCATGGGCAGAAAAATCCGCCTTCCCAGTTGTCAGGCAATGAAGGCTGCGGGCCAGTCTGGAACTTGTCCACAGGCGAGCAGCCAAGGTGCGTGCAAATCCCCACGACAACCAGAAACTCTTCCTTGCGCGAGCGCCATTCGTTTTGCGCGTACGCAGGCGTGGGATATGCCTTGCGTTCCGACTTGGGGTCGGCCACTTCGGAGTCCGTATTCTTCAGCGTCGCCAGCATCTCTGGAGTGCGACGCAAAACCCAGACGGGCTTGCCACGCCATTCGACGATGACCTTTTCGCCAGGCTGAAGCTTGGAAATGTCTACTTCCACAGGTGCGCCAGCGGCTTTGGCCCTTTCTGACGGCTGGAAGCTGCCAACAAAAGGGGTTGCCAGCGCGCCTGCGCCGACCGCGCCGACGACGCCCGTGGTAATCAGCCACGTCCTTTTGCTGCTATCTACCGGGGTATCACTCATGGGAGTCCTCTGGTGTGTTTTTGTGTATCGGGGGTAGCTCAGGATTGTAGCGGAGCCATCTTTCTGACATGGCCCGTTTCAACTTGGCCGCTTTTGACGTACATCAGTGCCTGACAATACGCAGCCTCTTCCATTTCATGTTTCAAAAGGAGAAAGCTTCATGTCCATGTTGCAGGAGTTCAAGGAGTTCGCCGTCAAGGGCAATGTGATGGATCTGGCCGTGGGCGTCATCATTGGCGGCGCGTTCGGCAAGATCGTCGATTCAGTGGTGGGCGATCTCATCATGCCGCTGGTGGGCAAGGTGCTGGGCGGGCTGGATTTTTCCAGCTATTACATCCCGCTGTCCGGGCAGGAATACGGGCTGCCGCTGGCCGAAGCCAAGAAGGCGGGCGCCGTGTTCGCCTATGGCAACTTCGTCACCGTCTCGCTCAATTTCGTCATTCTGGCGTTCATCATCTTCATCATGGTCAAGCAGATGAACCGCCTGCGCCGCGCCGAGCCGCCCGCCGAGCCTGCCGCTCCGCCTGAAGAAGTGGTACTGCTGCGCGAGATCCGCGACAGCCTCAAGCGCTGAAAGCGTCTTCTCCATTTCTGTTTTCTATGCCAGCGCCCGCTTTCATGCGGGCGTTTTTCATGCGGGCGTTTTTCCAGGCGCGGGTCTCTCCTCTCTCATTCGCCTTCCAGCGCACGCGCCATGCGCACGGCGGCCAGCAGACTGCCGGCGCTGGCCTGGCCTGTGGCCGCCAGATCGAAGGCCGTGCCGTGGTCGGGGCTGGTGCGCACGAAGGGCAGGCCGAGCGTCACGTTCACGCCTTTTTCCACGCCAAGGTATTTCACGGGAATCAGCCCCTGGTCGTGGTACAT
Organism: Ottowia cancrivicina; assembly: GCF_029813755.1. Lineage (NCBI taxonomy): Bacteria > Pseudomonadati > Pseudomonadota > Betaproteobacteria > Burkholderiales > Comamonadaceae > Ottowia > Ottowia cancrivicina. The sequence continues at coordinate 34,723 of NZ_JARVII010000008.1, forward strand.
GGCCACGACCACGTCGAATGCGCCCTGGCGCGCGCGCATGAAAACGGTGTCAGGCGCAAAAGGGCCTTGCGCATTCATGCCCTGCGCGCGGGCGGCGGCTATGGCGGGGGCGATATGCTCGATTTCCTCACGGCCAAACCGGCCGCCTTCGCCCGCGTGCGGGTTCAGCCCCGCCACGGCCATGCGCGGCGGCTGGCCCAAGGCGCGCGCCAAGGCTGCATGAGTGATTTGCAGGGTGCGCAGCACGCTGGCCTGCGTGACTTGCTCAATGGCTTCGCGCAGCGGCATGTGAATGGTGACCAGCACCGTGCGCAGCTCGTCATTGGCCAGCATCATGCGCACGGGCACTTGCTCCACCGGCACGCCCAGGTGCGCCGCTGCTTCAGCCTGAAGCAGCTCGGTGTGGCCTGGAAAGCGGCTGAATGGCTCGCCTGCGGCAGCCAGCGCCTCCTTGTGCAGCGGGGCCGTAACCACTGCCGCCACCTCGCCGCGCAGAGCCGCGCGCGCCGCCCAGACAACGGCTTCGCCCGCCATGCGGCCTGCGGCGGCGCTCACGCGGCCCGGCTCCGGCAACCCGGACGGGGCCTGAACCACTGGCAGCACGGGAATGCAGCGCGGCGGAGCATGCAACGCCTCATTGGCTTGCTCCAGGCGGGCCACGGGCAGGCCGCCCAGCCAGCCAGCAGCGCGGCGCATCACGGCCACGCTGCCCGCCACAAAGCAGCCGCGCATGGCTTCGGGCGCGTCTTGAAAGGCTTTGGCGATGATTTCGGGGCCGATGCCCGCCGCATCGCCCTGGGTGATGGCAAATGGTTTCTGCATAAGGTTTGCAAATTCAGCGCAGACTGCTTCTGAAAGCAGAGCAAATTTACTGCCCTGAAAACCGCTGATGTCCTAGAAGAAAAAGCGCAGGCCGCTATTGAATCAGAAGCAAAAAAATCGACTCTCTTGCTGCCTTCGGCTCAAGCCGGGTTGTCTATCTCGATGAACTCATGCGCCAGCCCCAGCTGGTGCGCCACATGCGCGGCCAGGGCGGGGGCGCCGTAGCGCTCGGTGGCGTGGTGGCCGCAGGCGTAAAAGGCCACGCCGCACTCGCGCGCCAGATGGGCCTGGGGTTCGGAGATTTCGCCCGTGATGAAGGCATCGGTCCCCGCCGCAATGGCGCCTTCAAAAAAGCCTTGCGCGCCGCCGCTGCACCAGGCCAGCTTGCGAATGGGCGCAGGCGGCCCGTAAATGGCAATGGGCGGCCTTTGCAGCGCTTGCGCCAGATGATTTGCCAGCGCCTGGCCGTCTTCGTAAGCCGCCTCGCCCAGCCAGCCCAGCTGCTGCTCGCCAAAGCGGCCCGTGGGCTGCCAGCCCAGGCGCCGGGCCAGTTGCGCATTGTTGCCGTGCACGGGGTGCGCGTCCAGCGGCAGGTGGTAGGCGTAAAGGTTCACATCGTGCGCCAGCAGGCGCGCAAGGCGCTGCTTCATCCAGCCCGTGACGCGCCCGTCCTGCCCGCGCCAGAACAGGCCGTGGTGCACGAAGATGGCATCGGCCCCGGCGGCTATGGCCGCCTCAATCAGCGCCAGGCTGGCCGTCACGCCGCTGACCAGCTTGCCAATTCGCTCGCGGCCCTCCACTTGCAGGCCGTTGGGCCCGTAGTCCTTGAATAGCGCCGGTTGCAGCGCCTCATCGAAAGCGGCCAGCAGCGTGGCCCGGTCGGTTGTGCTCATGGCTGACAATGCTGCCATGTTTGCGGCGCGTTCAGCGCCGCGCCTGCTGCCCGCAAAAACAGGCTTTGCCCGCCTGTGCGGGAGCAGGCTTGAACCGTCAAGGAATTCCAATGAAAAAGCTGTGGCTTTTTTTCTCGCAGGCTGTCACCGTTTTCGTGGCCGCATGGTTCGTCATTGCCACTTTGCAGCCGCAGTGGCTGGCAGCGCCCGCCCCGCCGCCAGCGGTCAGCGCGCCGCTCGTCCTGCCCGCGCCGCAAGTGTCGGCCGCCGCGCAGCCGGGCAGCCTGGCCGCTGCCGTCAGGCGCGCCGCGCCCGCCGTGGTCAGCATCAACACCAGCCGCATCACGCGTCATCCGTTTGCCGATGACCCGTGGTTTCGCCTCTTTTTCGGGCAGCAGGGCAGCCAGTCGCAAAGCGGGCTGGGATCGGGCGTAATCATGTCCGCCGATGGCTATGTGCTCACCAACAACCATGTGGTGCAAGAGGCCGACCACATCGAGGCCGTGCTGGCCGATGGCCGCCGCGCCAACGCCCGCGTGATTGGCGCCGATCCCGAGTCCGACCTGGCCGTGCTCAAGATTGACTTGCCCGATTTGCCCGTGATGACGCCCAGCGACTCGGACCGCATTGAGGTGGGCGACCGCGTGCTGGCCATTGGCAACCCCTTTGGCGTGGGGCAAACCGTCACCAGCGGCATCGTCAGCGCCCTGGGGCGCGATCAGCTGGGCATCAACACCTTCGAGAATTTCATCCAGACCGACGCGGCCATCAACCCCGGCAACTCCGGCGGCGCGCTCACCGACGAACAAGGGCGCCTGCTAGGCATCAACACCGCCATTTACTCGCGCTCCGGCGGCAGCTTGGGCATCGGCTTTGCCATTCCCGTCAATGTGGCGCGGCAGGCGCTGCAAGACATCGTGCAAAACGGGCGCGTCGTGCGTGGCTGGATCGGCGTTGAATCCACCGCCCTCACGCCCGAGCTGGCCGAAAACCTGGGCGCGGCCAGCGCGCAAGGCGTCATCATCACCGGCGTGCTCAATGGCGGCCCGGCTGCGCGCGCGGGCATGCGGCCAGGCGACGTCGTCACCCGCATCAACGGCCGGCCCATCCGCACCGTGGCTGAACTGCGCTCCGGCATCACCGCCCTGCGCCCCGGCACAGCCGCCACCTTCACCGCCTTGCGCCAGGGCCAAAACGTGGAAATGCAGCTTGTGCCCGGCCTGCGGCCCAGCGTGGCGCAGCGGCAGTAGCGAGCCAGCCCCGCCCTGCCCCGCCGATTGCGGCGGTCCGCCCCCGGCTTCAAGAACTGGCTACAGGCCACTGCGGGCCTTGGAAAATCAGCCGCCACGCCCGCCGTGACGCATCAAAAACAAGAGCAAATTCAAGCGGGATGAAATGCCGCTCTGCGCCCGATCCACTAGGACATCATGCTATGGATTCAGAAGCGAATTCAGGCCTTCCCTTTCTGCCACCGCGCCACCGTTTCGGCCATGCAGGCGCTCTGGTCATGGCAAAGACAGGGGCAAGGGAGGCACGGACTGCTTCAAGCAAAGCCCCGCTCGGGGGCTGGCAAGAGGACGGGGCCGGGGCGCCGTTTCAGCCCCTGTACAGCACGTTGCGGCCGCCGCTTTGCAGGCCGCGCACGATGGAGCGCACGTCGGTGTTGACGGCCGGGCCAATGCACATGCCGTCTCGCGCCAAAACCCGCACATACGGCTGCTGGCGCGGGCCGTACATGTCTTCCCACTCCATGCCTGCCGCCAGCCAGGGGCCATCCGCCTGCCGGCGCGCGAACACGCGCCACTGTCCGCCATTGCAGCGGATGCCTTCATAGGTGGCCACGCGGGCGCTGATGCCGCGCATGACAGCCACGTAGCGCACCACGCCCGCCTGCGCATCGACGCTGATGGTTTCAGGCGCAATGCCAATCCGCACAGTGCTGCCGCGAGGCTGTTCAATTTCAATCAGGCGCGCTTCGTCATAGGCGGGCGGCAGGTCCGCTTTCAGCGCCGTGCCTGCGGGCGCAGCGGCAGGCTCGGGCAGCCGCTCGGGGCGGCCACAGGCGGCCAGCGCCAAAGCAGCCAGCAACGGCAGAGAAAGGGAGAAAGCAATGCGACGGCGGCAAGTCATGGCTGTGCGTGTTCGGTGGCGGGCGGCGCGTCATCCAGCCGCCAGAAAGCGGGCGGGCCGCTGGCTGGCCCCAGCGGAGCGGGTTCGGAATCCGGCGGCAAATTGCAGGCCGCCACGGGCGTGCGGATGCCGCTGCGCAGGTAGCGGTTGCGATGCTCCGGCGGGCGCGGCAGAAAGCGCGCCAGCTCGGTGAGCGCCATTTCATACACGCCGCGCTTGAACTCAATCACCACATCCAGCGGCACCCAGTAATCGTTCCAGCGCCAGGCATCGAATTCGGGGTGATCGGTGGCGCGCAGGTTCAGGTTCCAGTCATGAGTGATGAGCTGCAGCAGAAACCAAATCTGTTTCTGCCCCCGGTAGCGGCCGCGCGCGTCGCGGCGGATAAAGCGGTCGGGCACCTCGTAGCGCAACCAGTCACGGGTACGGGCGACGATGCGCACGTGCTCCGGCTTCAGGCCGATTTCCTCATGCAGCTCGCGGTACATGGCCTGCTCCGGGGTTTCGCCCCGGTCAATGCCGCCTTGCGGAAACTGCCAGGAATGGGTGCGTATGCGTTTGCCCCAAAAAACCTGGTTTTTCTGGTTGAGCAAGATGATGCCGACATTCGGGCGAAAGCCTTCCCGGTCAAGCATAATCAAACTCCAATTTCAAAATGTTGCGGGCCATTATGCCCGCGCGTCATGTCAAGGGGCCTGTCAACGGCCTCTTGCCGTTTGGGGCCAAGGCTTGCCGCACGCCTGCGGCCCTTTCCCACCATTCGCATCTGTCATGAAAGCCTCGCAGTTCCTCATCTCCACCCTGAAAGAAGCCCCGGCCGACGCCGAAGTCATCAGCCACCAGCTCATGACCCGAGCGGGCATGATCAAAAAGCTGGGCGCGGGCATCTACACCTACATGCCCATGGGGCTGCGCGTTATCCAGAAAGTAGAGGCTATCGTGCGCGAGGAAATGAACCGCGCCGGCGCCATTGAATGCCTCATGCCGATGGTGCAGCCCGGCGAGCTGTGGCGTGAAACAGGGCGCTTCGACAAGATGGGGCCGGAGCTTTTGCGCATCAAGGACCGCCACGAACGCGACTTCGTGCTGCAACCCACCAGCGAAGAAGCCGTGACGGACATCGCCCGCCAGGAATTCAAAAGCTACAAGCAGCTGCCGCGCAACCTCTACCAGATACAGACCAAGTTCCGCGACGAACGCCGCCCGCGCTTTGGCCTGATGCGCGGGCGCGAATTCATCATGAAAGACGCCTACAGCTTCGACCGCGACGAAGCCAGCGCGCGCCAGAGCTACCAGAAAATGGCCGCAGCCTACCGCGCCATTTTTGACCGCTTCGGCCTCACCTACCGCGCCGTGGCAGCCGACTCGGGCAGCATCGGCGGCGACATGAGCGAAGAATTCCAGGTGATTGCCGCCACCGGCGAAGACGCCATCGTCTACAGCACCGGCAGCTGCTACGCCGCCAACATGGAAAAAGCCGAAAGCGCACCCCCCAAAGGCCCGCGCCCGCCCGCTGCGCAGCCCATGACCCCAACCCCCACGCCCGGCAAGGCCACCTGCGCCGACGTGGCCGAGCTGCTGAAGCTGCCCCTGCAGCGCACCGTCAAATCCCTCGTGCTGGCTACAGACGAGCTGGACAGCGCCGGCGAAATCGCCCGAACCCGCATCTGGCTGCTGCTGCTGCGCGGCGACCACGACATGAACGAAGTGAAAGTCGGCAAAGTGCCGGGCCTGGCGGACTTTCGCTTTGCCAGCCTGGCCGAAATCCTGGAACACTTTGGCGCCGAGCCGGGCTACCTCGGCCCCATTGGCCTGAAAAAGCCCGTGACCGTTGTGGCCGACCGCGAAGTAGCCGTCATGGCCGACTGGGTGTGCGGCGCCAACAAAAAAGACTTCCACATCACCGGCGTGAACTGGGGGCGCGACCTGCCGGAGCCGGACATCGTGGCCGATTTGCGCAACGCCGTTGCAGGCGACCCCTCGCCAGACGGGCAAGGCCAGCTGGCCATCGAGCGCGGCATCGAAATCGGCCACATCTTCTACCTCGGTACCAAATACAGTGCCGCCATGAACGCCACCTTTTTAGACGAAGACGGCAAGCCCAAGCCCTTCCAAATGGGCTGCTACGGCATCGGCATCACCCGCCTGTCCGCCGCCGCCATTGAACAAAACCACGACGCGCGCGGCATCATCTGGCCCGATGCCATCGCGCCCTTTACCGTCGTCATCTGCCCCGTAGGCATGGACCGCAGCGAAGCCGTGCGGCAAGCCGCCGAAAGCCTGCACGCCGAACTGCTGGCTGCGGGCGTGGACGTCATCCTGGACGACCGGGGCGAGCGCCCCGGCGTGATGTTTGCCGACTGGGAACTGATCGGCGTACCGCACCGCGTCACCATCGGCGAGCGGGGCCTGAAAGAAGGCCAGGTCGAATACCAGCACCGCCGCGACGAAACCGCCGCCAAAGTGCCTGCCGACGGCATCGCTGCCTTCGTCAAAGCGCGGCTTGCCGCATGAGCCGCCAGCCAGGCCCGAGCGACCCGCGCCGCCGCCAAACCCTGCGGCAACTGGCCCTGCTGCCCGGCCTGCTGGCGCTGGCGCGACCGGCGCGCGCCGGCGGGCAAATTGAAGAGCCGCTGGCCGACTCCGTGCGCACCGCGCTCAGCTCGGCCATCGCCAACAGCGCCCCGCCCGTGCCCATCTTTGCCAGCACCGCAGCGCGCCTGGCCTACCTGCGCTGGCTCTCGGCCATGAGCGACCGCCTCTACAAACGCATGCCCGACCTCGACCGCCGCGTGGACTTTCTGCAAACCGTCTGGTACGAATCCCGCCGCGCCGGGCTGGAAACCTCGCTCGTGCTGGGCCTCATCCAAGTGGAAAGCGGCTTTCGCAAATACGCCGTCTCCGTCGTCGGCGCGCGCGGCTACATGCAAATCATGCCGTTCTGGACCCGCGTCATCGGCGACGGCGACCCCGGCAAACTCTTTCACATGCAGACCAACCTGCGCTTTGGCTGCGTCATCTTGCGTCACTACCTGGACCGCGAACGCGGCGACATGTTCATGGCCCTGGGCCGCTACAACGGCTCACGCGGCAAACCGCAGTATCCCAATGCCGTTTTCGCAGCGCAGCGCCATTGGGAATATGTGGATCACACACCCCCACCAGCGCTTTCCGCTACTCTAGCGCCCGAGCCTCCAACATCGTCCGCTGCGCCTACTTCATCAGCTCCAATGGCCGCCTCCCCGCCCACTTCCCATGCAGCGTCGCACCCTATCCCGGTATCCGTCATACCGCACGCCCGCAAAGGACATAGCGTCAGCGGCGCCGTCACAAATGCAATCAAGCCTGCTTCACCCTGATTTCCGTCATTCAAGCGACAGTCTTTAAAAAGCGTTAAAAAACACCCTTCTCGCCGTTATCTTCCACAAAACTCATTCGCGCAAACGCGCTCCAATCCTGCTGTACATCATTAATAAAAAAACCGCCAACAGATGGCGGTTTTGAAAGATAAATGCTATTCTGTGCAGGTGGTGTCTTCTTTTGGCCGACAGGCGCGCACTCTGCCTGAGCGGGCGACCTTGATGCGGCGGGTCACACCATCCTGCTCCGCCACTGGAACATCCGTGCGCTTAAGCGTCAATGTCGTATTGGGAACCGAAGCATTATTCCCCTTGGCGAAACCGGAACCATCGAAAGCGACAAGCGTGCCGGATGAACCCGTCACATCGGTTTTGCTGGAAATCTGAATAAAACTATCCTGGTCATGGCTTTCATGCTCCACAATCACGATATCTTTTGACCGGTCCAGCTGCATATTCATATCCGTATCCACAAAGATGATCCAGCCAGTATTCCAATCCGAACCGTCTTTAGGCTGCATCAGTGCGAACATATTCCGCTTCATAGCCTCACCGCGGGTCGCATTGATGGCCGCAACCATCCCGTTCGTATACGAATTCAGCCTGGCGTTTCGATAGGCCGATACAAAACTCGGCCCTGCCAGCGTAAGCAAAATGGCAGCAATCGCAATCACCACCATCAGCTCAATGAGCGTGAAGCCGTGACTCCTGCAATTCGGGCAGATAGAAGTTTTCATGGCCAGCACAGTTGAAATTGTGAAGATTTCGCCGATCCTGTGCAGTCTTTCACGCCTGTGCTGGTCAGACTAAGATCGCCCACCAGAGGATCATTGATGACAGGAGATGCCACAACCTTAATGCATTCCTTGACCGTTGGCGTATAGCTCCCCGAAGCCGGGCAAGCTTCCGCCTTCAGCTTGTACGTCGTAGTTGAATCGCCAACTTTTGTTTTGAAAGGCACGCTGCTATCACCAAGCGAGAAATCCTTGTATGTGTTGTATTGCGTCATATAACGTTCTTGCTGCTGCATGGTTTCAGCAAGCGCCGCGCGGGCCTCCGCACGGCGCCCTTTGCGAACCGATTCCTGGTAGGAAGGATAGGCTATTGCTGCCAATATTCCCACAATGGCAACCACAATCATCAGCTCCACCAATGTAAAGCCTTTTTGCCTCGCTAGTGAAGAAGCGTTTACTAAACAATATTTCATTGTTTTCTCAACTCCTGATAGTTATTAATTTGCCGCCAACTCAGCCTTCCCACGGGGAAAACCTGAGTTCCAGCCTGCCGCGCGGAAATACTATTAATGCCGGGGGTGACAGCCACTTGTGGGCGTGAACGCATTCGCCTACCCGTGCTATCTGCGGCCGTTTCAGTTGTCCCCGGATCATTAGCCAAAACCAAGGGTTGGCCTGGTATGCCAACATTGGAGCGTGTAACATCTCCTCTAGCGGAAAAAAGATCAACATAGTAACCATTCCCTCCGCCGCCAGATACGCCACAAATACCCACAGCAGTAGCAGCATCTGGAATCAGGCTATTGAACATAACAGTCGTACTCAACGAAATATAAGTTGAGTCATAAACAATCCGCTCACCAATTTCGGGTAAATCATAATACCACCCCGAGCGCTCCTCTCCAGAAGAACTCGTCGCACGCCCCCAGAAGAAACGGTCATCTGGTTTGAGCTTGTTATCCGTGTCCTTTACGACTTTCCGCAAACGATCCCGTCCCGGAATACCAACCACTCCTGAAGTAGCGCCTTTAGTCGTTCCATCATCAAAAAGAACATAATAAGTATTCTGTTGCGTGCTCTTTGGATCCTTGGGCTCGATATATTTTCCGGTACCAAATCCTACAAAGTAGGTACCTTGTGTATTTCCTCTCAGAATGGTAGGAGCAGCTGTGATCGGTTGTATGCCTCCAGACGCATCTTTTGCTATATACATCGGATAGGCTTTACTCCCTGTAGAAAATCTGGAAAGCTTGCTGGCAGTCCAGTCCGATAATCCATTTTCCGCAAAATTCAAGGCCCATAAATTACCATGCAGATCGCCTGCAAATACCGCCTCAACAACGCCATCACTGTTTCTGAATGCCTCCAGATTGACTATACCTGTCGGCCGCACCTGACTGGAACCATCGATAGGCTCTATTAAATCCGACTTGAACGGCAATTCTATCTTATAAAAATTACTATTAAGCGACCAAGCCGTTCCAGGGGATTTATCTAGCGCGAGCAAGAATATAACAGGATTACCAGTCGAGCTAAACTTTCCACTAATGGGATCTTTCGTATAGTTATTCACGCCAGCAGGTACCATCGCAAACCAACGTGTCTTTACGGTTTCATCCTTGGGTGCACTAGTGCGCATACGCACTAAGCGAGGCTTGCCGAGTACATATCCCATATCGGCATCATGGCTAGGAGTAAATTCCCACAATACCTTGGACGAATCAAACTTAACAGGGTCTGTAATATCAAGTGCAAAAACCCCGCGCCCCCCACCGCCTGTACCTGAAACAAGCACGGATTTCCAAACAGGATTGTCTGCATCAGTGCTGACATTGACGTCACCCGCGACAGGCGATGCATCCACGTATGCTTGGTGATTGCCTGCTTGGTTATATGCGGGATCGGTCAGTGCTCCCAGCTTAGGACCAAGCCAGCTTGGAATATAGGCAAAAATTTCTTTGCCCGTTTTCGCATCAAACGCATGCAGCATGCCGTCATTTGCACCAATATACACTACAGGCTTCCGATTCGCATTGGCCTCAACAAAACTGCCATAGTTTTTGTCCATGCCGGTACGATACGCTGGTGCGCCAACATACTGCGCGCCAGAATTCACAATATCACCCAACGCGCTTGAACGCTGGCGGAATTGCCCAGAACCACTTCCTTCATGCGTTTTACCGCCGCGCAAATAAGCCACCCGTTCCTTCCAGCGGCCATCCTGCGCAGATGTCGGGTGGAATCTATCCAGATCCGCTTGCAAGGTCCTTTCAATGGTGCCTTCTGAAAATTTCGTCGCTACCGGACTTGATGGATTATCTCCATACTTGCCAACAACGATATTGCGCGCCTCTCCATTTGCAATCATAGTATCCAGCTGCTGTTTGGCAGACCAAACCGCATTTCCAAGCTCAGGCGTTACATTATCAGATCCAATCTTCAACGCAAACGCCTGCAAATCGCCTGTCCAACCACTTGTATCGTATGAAGCTTGATAAACATGAGAGTCATTTTGAGTCAACGCGCCACTAGAAGCTGCGGCCCCAGCAATACTCCTCTGAGCATAAGTAGCCTCGCTGAAGATCTTATCAAAAGCAGCCAAAACACTACGTCCGTCGCTTTGAAGAAAATAGGATTGCGGCTCCATCTGCCGACTAGCATCTTGCCAGACATCATTGTTTACGCTTCCATTCTGATCATAGAACGGGTTGCCTTTGAGATTATAAGGACGGTTATCTGCATCAGGCTGATCACGAAAACCACCGTATTTGGCTGCTGTGTAATACTGGTTATTAGTGCGACGTTTCGTATCGTCGGCCTCTAACGCGTACTCGTTTACGTCAAAGATGAACGTTTTAACACGCAGACCCGGACGCTGCTTGGCGGGCTGAGCCGTCCAATCCGCGCCACGTATATCGTGCGTATGCGCCCAATATGCCAAACCAATAATGGGAGCACTCCTTTGTGTATCTCCCGCAGCGGGGGAGGAGTATGAAGCTGTATTTGGATTGGAGGTCGTTTGCGTTGCGCCGCTCCCGTCGACGTATGACATGCTCGCCTTGCTTTCAAACGCCTGGACCACCTTCGTCCAATAACGGGAATCTATGATGTTTTTCGCCGTATCCTGAAAAGGAAGCCGGTTGTTATTAGGATCATAGCTCTGCGAATTATGCGTATTAACATCGCCAATCAAGGCAATATTGTTTCGGACACAAGAGTAATCAGCCTCCTTAGGTCGTCCGGCGAACGGGTCCAACTCCGTCCAATCCTTGTAAATCGGAAAACCGTCATACATCGCCGAGGTCAGATCCTTCACAGCATCAGAGCTGGGGGGCAAGCCCTGCAAGTAGCGCAACGCCTCATAATACAACTCGCTGGAAGGGTCGTAAACCTTGTAATTGCCAGGCCTGTCTGGCAAGAGACGTCCAAACTTGTTCAGATAATTGACCACACCGCTCGTGTTATAGGATGTATCATTATCCGGATTTTCCTTAAAAACTCCCGTCACAGCGTCCCATTCAGCATTCGGATTGCCGCCTGACGGCGTCGTATCAACTCCATACGCATCAAAAGTGCGCTGCCCCACAAATTTCATAGGTGCCCGCAATACCCCCCCGTAGCGACCCTTCTTGCCATTTTGGTAGCTAAGAGTGTTGTCAATCGCATAGCCAAATGCAGAAAGACGCAGTTGATCGCTATATCGCTGAATAGTGCCTTCCGGCTTATAGTTGCCATCAGGATAACTTCCGCACATTTTGTAGTCGCGAACGTCCCTTAATTGTCCGGCCCCATCCTTGCCGCACACTTCTACGCGAGCATAAAAGAACCCGTCTGAATTCATTAGCCCCGCCATCGGTTTTATCGGCGCCGTATAACACTGTTTCACCTTGCCAACCGCTGGATCCTTGCCGAACGTCTCGTTATTGCAACGCACCACGCCTTTAGCCGCAGCCCGAATCCAGCCCTTAGAAGCCTCGCCGTAATAGACCCAGTGCGTGCTTTCCCCCACTCTGCATATCTCATTTTCACCAGCACAGCGAGTGCCCTGCCCGGGAGAAAAAAACGACCCAGCCTGCACACCACCTTTGGGATCACCCAGGGTATAGCTCAATGTTGCACTCGTCGCCTCACCCGTATTCCTCGCCACCTCATTACAACTACCTCGAGTACCTCTTTTACTCAATCCGAAATAAATCCGGTTCAGTATATTAGCAACCCAAATCGTTTCGGCCTTATTATCATTCGCCCGTTTAACCATTTCGTTAGGAATGGCTCCTGAAAAGCGACCGTCGGCTCCCTTTTTTAAACCTTTTGCCGGGAAGTTCTGCGAATTCCAGAAACAGCTCGGCCCATCCCCCTTCGAAGCAGGGGCAAGCGTGCCATCAGGAAGAACAGCACGCTGCAAAATTGTCAGCCCCGGTTGGTCAATAATCCGATCCCCCCCGGAAAGCGCCAAACGCAGCATGTCAATCGCTGAGTTGCTAGCCCAGTTCAGAAAGTTCCCGCTAAATGCGTCAGCGCATTTGTGATTCTGCGCCCTTTCCTTAATCGCGAAACGCTTGTAATCCGAAAGCGTTTTTCCTGCGATTGGCACCTCTGACGGCCTATCAATATAGGAATAACACAACTCTGCATTATAATAACCAATATACTCCTTACCTGGATCGTAAGAGGTGTCTTCTTCTGCATACCTCGTATGCACATACTGCGCACCAACCGTCGGAAATTCCACAGATAGCGCAAGTGTCAACGCAGGCTTATCCCCTTGCATCGATGCATGTAACGGCACGGAGGAAATATCCAACGGCCTGATATTGGGCATCGACTGACTCCATACTAAAATTGGGAAGGAAACAGCCACGCCCCCAAAGACAATCGGTTTAACCAGCGCCCTTTTATACACAGAGGAGCAGACCGACATAACAATAGAAACCGCAACCGCGCGCGCAACAGAGGTTTGCTTTAACACTTTCTTCAACACAATATATCTCCCACAGTTAATTACGATAAATACTCTGAACAGCAGCCTGAATATCCTTTCGAGGGCCAAAACCCAAGGATGTAATTCGATAGACGCGCCCGCCAGCTTTTACTGTCGTGTTAGGATCTGCTGCTGATGCATATCTGGCCCCTACCATCCCGCCACCAGCATTCAGCGACTCAATATCCGACACATCTTCAATAATATACCGAGGTTCATAGGCTGGCTGAATACCCTTGCCATCATTCTGATTTGCGCTAGCAAATGACAGCCCCGTAAAAGCACCAAATTCGACGCTAGGCGAAGCGCTTCCCGTTTCAGCAATATCGACCGCCAGCCAAGTGGGGCGGCTCTTGCCTTTCACCTTCGTTTCATAGAAGCAAAAACCTCTCCAATCGCCATTTGTTTGACACCCCGTGGTTGGAATATTGACATGGCCACTCAGGATTTTCTGGGTCCGGCTATTCGACGAGTTATTAGGCCCTTGAACTTCAATTTCGGCCCCAACCAACCCCATTTCAGCAGCTTGCCATGCCAGATCCATATCGCGGTCATTCCTTGCTCCTCGCTCGCTCATCATGGTAATCTGCACACTAGCCGTCCCAAGCAAAGAAACAATAAGCAAAATTAACAACACAGTCAGAAGTGAGATGCCGCGCTGTTTCTCTATTAATTCAGCGCGCCAATGTGTCCGTTTTCGCATTTTTATTCGCCTCAAGATGGAATATTTCACATTCAGGGTGTCGGAACAACGACATCACATGGCACAGTAGAATTCTCAGGCTGATACCCCTGATTCTGACAATTCCTCAACTGAACTGTAAATGTGACAGTTTGATGAAGTCGATTGTCCTTGGTGATAAATTCACTACCAGGATCTGCACTATTGGCATAGCGCGCATCTCCAAATGGATAATGTTTTATTTCCGCATTATTAGGAGCTGTCCCTCTGGGACCCTGCAAAACAAGACCAATACGCAAACTTCGGACTCTTCGCCAATTTGTATATGTCGCAACAGGATCACCGACCACAGTTAATTGGTCGGCTCTGAGATAACCATTGGGCACGCTGCTGGAATGTCCTGTCGGCGCTTTGTTTGGAGTGACATTGTCAACTCCATACAAAACCTGAAACGTCTCGACATTTTTGATTAGAGGCTGAACATCGTATAATCCTTTTGCATTTTGAGTTGCACACATCAAAGACATACCCCCCTCACCCGCAGGTTTTCCAAGATAAAAGACACTAATAATACGATCTTTGCGATCAATGGAAGCCTTATCTGGAGAAACACCCATGCAATTGATCATGCTTTTATCCGATAAACTAGATTTTGGGTCAAGTTTCACCACCTGATTTTGCAAAATCAAGACATCACTTCCATAACCTTCGCTACTCGCTGAACGCGATTTAACATTATTTATCGGATCTGACGCACTTGGAATTCCATTATTATATCCAAACACGCTTGGCATGAAATCAGCAATATTTAAACCCGTACCGGATTTATAAAGACTCTCCGTACCATAATAAGGCTGCGTAGCCGACTTCAGATCTTCAAATCCCGTTTGAACGCCAAGACGCTGAATGATGCTGGCAGCAAAGCGTGCGTCATCGCGCAATTGCGAGGCTGCATCGACCTCCCTGGCTCCACGCTGGCTCACACCCAAGGCAGCAACAGCAACTGCGATTACCAAAAGCCCTACTGCCATCGCCACCAGCAGCTCGACTAGCGTCATGCCACGTAAATTCCTTTGCCTCCCCATGGAGAAGGAAAGAACATTCATCTTCACAGTCTTCATAGACGTCATTTACCAATTAGAACAGGGATAACGACAAAAGGACGCGCCGCCGTATCGTTGGCTTGCAAAATCTTGCTGTCCGTGGTCTCCCTCGTCCAACCGATTTTGATGGATGTAATCGCATTGCCTGAACCCGCTGGAGTAGCATCACAATCCCATGATGGCAGCCCATCTCGGTTATACGGATTAGCATCAATGCAGACTTTCACGCGCGCCCCGGAAAGCGAGCGTTCAACCCGCGCCAGCCATTCACTCATTTCTGCATTCGCCACATCCGTGGTCGTCGCGCAGGTTTTTCCTATATTCAAACAGTCGGAAGGATTGCTCGGCTCCATATTCGCGCCAGACCATTCCCCGTGATATGGATTTCCAGATGTTTTCACCGCCACTTCGGCATTTGCGCGCATCATTTCGCCCAGCTCGCGCGCCAAGCCAACCGCAACCGATTGCGCACGGGCATCGCGGTTGTTTTTCAATGCCGTGGCTTGCAGCCCAACAGCGCCCAGCAAGCCGAAAGACAGAATGATGATGGAGATCAGCACCTCCAACAGCGAAAAGCCGCGCGCGCGACGCCTGCTTCGGCCATAAAGAAGAGTTTGTGATTTCATGTCAGCAATCCTAGCGTTGACATTCTGGATGTGAAGGAGAGCTATCGGACGATCTACGCCGTCTGTCGCATCTTGTTGCGCGCGACATGCAGTTTCCTCTGCTCGCACCATGTTCTATCTTTCGCAACGCAGCACATGCAAAAAAGCGGAGCCTGAAAACAGGCTCCGCTTTTTGTGGTCAATGCTTTTTTTTGACCTTGCGTCTCACACCGCAGTAGGCGCGTGATCGGCGACAGGCGTGCCGCCCGAGGGGCCGCCGCCTGAGGGGCTTGAGTGTGGCACGTGGTCTTGCGGCGGGCGCGGCGGGCGGCCGGCCATGATGTCGAGCACCTGGTCGCGGTCGATGGTTTCCCACTGCATCAGCGCCTCGGTCATGGCTTCGACCTTGTCGCGGTTTGCTTCCAGAATCTTCTGCGCCACGGCGTACTGCTCGTCCAGGATGCGGCGGATTTCAGCATCCACTTTCTGCATGGTGGCCTCGCTGATGTTGGTGGTTTTGGTCACGCTGCGGCCCAAGAACACCTCGCTCTCGTTTTCGGCATACACCATCGGGCCGAGTTCGGCGCTCATGCCATAGCGGGTGACCATGTCGCGGGCGATTTTGGTGGCGCGCTCGTAGTCATTGGAAGCGCCCGTGGAAATCTTTTTGACGAACAGGTCTTCAGCGATGCGGCCGCCAAAGAGGATGCTGATTTCGTTGAGCATCTGGTCGTAGTACTGGCTGTATTTGTCGCGCTCGGGCAGCTGCCAAGTCACGCCCAGGGCGCGGCCACGGGGCATGATGGTGACTTTGTGCACGGGGTCGGTGCCCGGCAGGATTTCGGCAATGATGGCATGGCCCGATTCGTGGTATGCGGTGGCGCGCTTTTCGTCGTCGGTCATCACCATCGAGCGGCGTTCCGGCCCCATGTAGATCTTGTCTTTGGCTTTTTCGAAGTCCTGCATTTCCACCACGCGGGCGTTGCGGCGTGCGGCCATGAGGGCGGCTTCGTTGCAGAGGTTGGCCAAGTCAGCGCCGCTCATGCCCGGGGTGCCACGGGCAATGACGGTGGCGCTCACATCCTGCCCAATAGGAATCTTGCGCATGTGCACGCCCAGAATCTGCTCGCGGCCGCGAATGTCGGGCAGCGTGACGTATACCTGCCGGTCAAAGCGGCCAGGGCGCATCAGGGCGGAATCCAGAATGTCTGGGCGGTTGGTGGCGGCCACCACGATCACGCCCAGGTTGGTTTCAAAACCGTCCATTTCCACCAGCATCTGGTTGAGCGTCTGCTCACGCTCGTCGTTGCCGCCGCCCAGGCCCGCGCCGCGCTGGCGGCCTACGGCGTCAATTTCGTCAATGAAGATGATGCAGGGGGCGTTTTTCTTGGCGTTTTCAAACATGTCGCGTACGCGGGCCGCACCCACGCCGACGAACATCTCCACGAAATCAGAGCCGCTGATGCTGAAAAACGGCACCTTGGCTTCGCCCGCGATGGACTTGGCCAGCAACGTCTTGCCCGTACCGGGCGGCCCGACCAGCAGCAGGCCGCGCGGAATGCGGCCGCCCAGTTTCTGGAACTTCTGCGGGTCCCTGAGGAAGTCCACCACTTCCTTGACTTCTTCCTTGGCTTCGTCGCAGCCTGCCACGTCGGCGAAGGTGACCTGGTTGTTGTTTTCGTCCAGCATGCGCGCCTTGCTCTTGCCAAAGCTGAAGGCGCCGCCCTTGCCGCCGCCTTGCATCTGGCGCATGAAATAGATCCACACGCCAATGAGCAGCAGCATCGGCCCCCAGCTCATGAGAATGCGCAGCAGCAAGGAGCCTTCGTCGCGCGGCTTGACGTCGAATTTCACGTTGTGATTGACCAGATCGCCCACCAGCCCCCGGTCCAGGTAAGTGGCCTGGGTATGCACACGGCGATCGTCGCTCATCACGGCCACGATGTCTGCGCCGCTGGGGCCTTCCTGAATGGTGGCGCTTTTCACGCGGCCATTGCGCACGTCCTGAAGAAAGTCGGAATACGCCACATGGCCTGCGCTGGCCGCGCTGCTTTCAAACTGCTTGAACACCGCAAAAAGCACCAGCGCCACTATCAGCCAGACAGCCACTTTTGAAAACAGTTGATTCTTCAAGCCACACGCTCCAGTCAGGAGAAAAGGAAAAAGGGATGCTCTTCAAAGCTTTTTCAGCTGCGGTTCATTCTAGGTATTTCAAGCCTGCCAAAGGGTTCGCGGGCGCGCCGTCCCCGACGCGGACTGCGGCTTTTGCACGCTTTCAACGGTTTTCGCCGCGCAGTGGGCGCTTGAGTCCCACACCGACCAGAAAGGTTTCCGCCGAGCGGCCGCGCGAGGCTTTGGGTTTGATGGGCTTGGCGACCCGGAACGTGTCTTTGAACAGCTTGACCAGCTGGCTGTAGCCGCTGCCGTGGAACACTTTGGCCACCAGCGCGCCGCCGGGCTTCAGATGGTTTTGCGCGAAGTCCACCGCCAGCTCCACCAGGTGGCTGATGCGTGCGGCGTCCGCCGATTCGATGCCTGACAGGTTGGGCGCCATGTCAGAGATCACCACATCCACCGCGCGCCCGGCCAGCGCCTCGCGCAGGCGCGCCAGCACGTCTTCTTCGCGGAAGTCGCCTTGCAGCCAGGTCACGCCTTCAATCGGTTCCATCGGCAAGATGTCCAGCGCCACGATGGCGCCGTTCAGCTCCCCCGCAGCCGCGCCTTGCGGCGAGAGGCGGCGGCGCGCGTACTGGCTCCACGCCCCCGGCGCGCTGCCCAGATCCACCACCACGCAGCCGGGGCGAATCAGGCGCAGCGCCTCATCAATCTCCTTGAGCTTGTAAGCCGCGCGCGAGCGGTAGCCTTCCTTTTGGGCCAGTTTCACATAGGGGTCATTCACATGGTCGTGCAGCCATGCCTTGTTGAGCTTTTTGCTCTTCGTTCCAGACTTCATGGCCCGTATTTTCAAGGGACAATCCTTTCCCATGCCCCAACTTGAACTCTCTCCCGCCGAGCGCAAGGCGCTCAAAGGCGACGCACACCACCTTGATCCCGTCGTCATGATCGGCGCCGACGGCCTCACCGATGCCGTGCGCAAGGAAACCGACGCCGCCCTGAACGCCCACGGCCTCATCAAAATTCGCGTGCTGGGCGATGACCGCGCCGCCCGCGAAGCGATCTACGCGCAGCTGGCCGACGAGCTGAACGCCGCTTGCGTGCAGCACATTGGCAAGCTGCTGGTGCTCTGGCGCCCCATGCC
This sequence comes from Ottowia cancrivicina, assembly GCF_029813755.1. Classification (NCBI taxonomy): domain Bacteria; kingdom Pseudomonadati; phylum Pseudomonadota; class Betaproteobacteria; order Burkholderiales; family Comamonadaceae; genus Ottowia; species Ottowia cancrivicina. Next base: position 53,291 of record NZ_JARVII010000008.1, read on the forward strand.
CGAAAAAACGCGCGCGCCTGATGAAAACCGCAAGCCCGGCCCGCGCGAAGTCAAGGTCATCAAATACAGCTCGCGCGGCGGCCAGCGGCCCGAAGTCAAGCGCCTGCGCGTGCTCGGCAACCAGCGCCTGACGGCGGGCGGCAAGATCAAGAAAGCCCAGCCCAAGCAGAAATCGGCCAAGAAAGGCCGCCCGGACTGATTGCGCCCCGCCGCCCATGACCCACGCCGCCGCGCCGCAAACCGCCCGCCACATCCTGTGCATGAAATGGGGCCGGAAATACGGCCCCGAATACGTCAACCGCCTCTACGGCATGGCGCGCCGCCATCTGCAAGGCGATTTCCGCTTCATCTGCCTCACGGACGACGCCAGCGGCATCCGCCCTGAAGTGCAGTGCCTGCCCATCCCGCCGCTGGCGCTGCCCCCGGGCATACCCGAGCGCGGCTGGACCAAGCTCACCACCTTCAGCCGCAGCCTGTGCGACGAATACGGCCTGCGCGGCACGGCCCTTTTTCTGGATATTGACGTCGTCATCGTCGGCAGCCTGGACGAGTTTTTTACCCAGTCGGGCGAATTTCTCATCATCCACGACTACAAGCGCCCCTGGCGCATCACGGGCAACTCCTCTGTCTATCGCTTCGAGCTGGGCGCGCACTCCGACGTGCTGGAGCATTTCCGCACGCACTTTGAATCCATTCGCCGGCAGTTCCGCAACGAGCAGGCCTATCTCTCGGACTTTCTGCACCGCCAGGGCAGGCTGGCCTACTGGCCCGCCCAGTGGTGCCCCAGCTTCAAATACCACAGCATTCCGCGCTGGCCCGCCAATTACTTCAAGCCGCCCGCCATACCGGCGGGCGCACGCATCGTCATCTTTCACGGCGAATGCAACCCGCCCGACGCGCTGGCCGGCCGCCGCAACCGGCGCTTTCGATACATCCGCCCCGCGCTCTGGGTGGGCGAGCACTGGCGGGAATAGGCGAAGAAATAGACTGCATTCGCTCCTGAAACAATAGCGGCCTGCGCAGTATCCACGGCGACAAAGGGGCAATTCAGCCCCTTGAATCCGCTTCTAATCCAATAGCGCCAGATTATCCCGGTGCACCATTTCCGGCTCCACCGCGTAGCCCAGAGTGGCGGCAATCTCGGCTGAAGGCTTGCGGCACAGCAGCCGCGCTTCGGCGCTGGAGTAGTTGGCCAGCCCGCGCGCCAGCTCCGCGCCGCCCTCGTCAAGAATGGCGATCACGTCGCCGCGCGCGAACTGCCCCTGCACAGCCGTCATGCCTATGGGCAGCAGGCTCTTGCCTTCATCTCGCAGCTTGGCAGCGGCGCCCGCGTCAATGCGCACACTGCCTTGCAATTGCAGATGGTCCAGCATCCACTGCTTGCGGGCGTGATGCCGGCGCGTGGGCGCCACCAGCAAAGTGCCAATGCGCTCGCCGCGCGCCAGGCGCAGCAGCGCATCCGGCTCGCGGCCCCAGGCAATGACGGTGCTGGCGCCCGATCCGGCCGCGCGCTTGGCTGCCAGCACCTTGGTGATCATGCCGCCCGTGCCGATGCCGGAGCCTGCGCCGCCAGCCATGCGCTCCAACCCGGCATCGCCCGCCTGCGCCTCGTGCACGAACTCGGCAGCGGGGTCATGGCGCGGATCGGCGGTGTACAGGCCCTTCTGGTCCGTCAAGATGATGAGCAGATCGGCATCCACCAGATTGGCCACCAGCGCGCCCAGCGTGTCGTTGTCGCCAAAGCGGATTTCGTGCGTGACCACCGTGTCGTTTTCATTGATGACAGGCAGCACGCCGTGGCCCAGCAGGGTCAGCAGCGTGCTGCGCGCGTTCAGGTAGCGCTCGCGGTCGGCCAGGTCGGCGTGCGTCAGCAGCACCTGCGCGCTGCCCAGGCCGTGGCTGACCAGCTGGCGCTCGTACATCTGCGCCAGCCCCATCTGCCCCACGGCGGCGGCGGCTTGCAGTTCATGAACGGCATGGGGCCGGCGCGCCCAGCCCAGACGCTTCATGCCCTCGGCAATGGCCCCGCTGGAAACCATGATGATTTCGCGCCCCTCGCGCACCAGGGCGGCCATCTGGCGGCACCACTGTCCCACGGCCTGCTCGTCCAGCCCGCGCCCTTCGTTGGTGACAAGGCTGGAGCCAACTTTGATAACGATGCGTCTGGCTTCGCTCAGAACAGGAGAGAGGGGTTGCATGACGGAACAGCTCGGCAAAAAAGCAAAAGTGTAGAGCGCGCGCCCTGCCCGCCCCCAGCTCAGTGCAGCGCCTGTGGGCGGGGATGCGCCAAGGCGCAGGCAGCGAGCAGACAGTGGGCTGACAGGCTCATTTCGCTCCTTGTTTAATAGCAAGATGTCCTAGTGGAATCTGTGCGGAAGGGTATTTCACCCCCACCGAATTAGCTCCTGTTTTTTGATGCAAGCAGGCGGACGGAAGCAGTCCAAGGCCCCGTCCCGGCCGCCCCCGCCGCGCCCGGTGGTTGCACGCATTAAAAATGCCAGCAGCTTTTCAGCCGCCGGCATTTGCATAAAGCGCGTTTTCTGCTTTTCCCCGCGCCCTGGGTCGCTAGGAGGAAACAGCCGCGTCAGCCGCCGAAATCGTCCAGGAAGATGCTGTCGCGCTCCACGCCCAAATCCAGCAGCATCTTGATGACGGCGGCGTTCATCATGGGCGGGCCGCACATGTAGAACTCGCAGTCTTCGGGCGCGGGGTGGTTTTTGAGGTAGTTCTCGTAGAGCACGTTGTGGATGAAGCCGGTGGGGCCGCTCCAGTGGTCTTCGGGCTGCGGGTCGGAGAGCGCCAGGTGCCAGGTGAAATTGGGGTTTTCGGCGGCCAGACGGTCAAATTCTTCAACGTAGAAGGCTTCGCGCAGGGAGCGCGCGCCGTACCAGAAGGAAATCTTGCGCTGGCTGTGCAGGCGCTTGAGCTGGTCAAAGATGTGCGAGCGCATGGGGGCCATGCCCGCGCCGCCGCCGATGAAGACCATTTCGGCGTCTGTTTCCTTGGCGAAAAACTCGCCAAAGGGGCCATAGACGGTGACTTTGTCGCCCGGCTTGAGGCCAAACACCCACGAGGACATCTTGCCGGGGGGGATATCGTCGCGGCCGGGCGGCGGGGTGGCGACGCGGATGTTGAATTTGACGATGCCTTTTTCTTCGGGGTAGTTGGCCATCGAATAGGCGCGCACGGTGGTTTCTTCCACTTTGGAGACGTAGCGCCAGAGGTTGTATTTGTCCCAGTCGGCGCGGTATTCATCGGCAATGTCGAAGTCTTTGTAGGCCACGGTGTGCGGCGGGCATTCGAGCTGCACGTAGCCGCCGGCGCGGAAATTGACGTGTTCGCCTTCGGGCAGGCGCAGGGTGAGTTCCTTGATGAAGGTGGCGACGTTGGGGTTGGACTCGACCGTGCATTCCCACTTTTTCACGCCGAAGACTTCTTCGGGCACGCGAATCTTCATGTTTTGCTTGACCGCCGTCTGGCACGACAGGCGCCAGCCTTCGCCCGCTTCGCGCCGGGTGAAGTGCGGCTCTTCGGTGGGCAGCATTTCGCCGCCGCCTTCTTCGACGATGCATTTGCACTGCGCGCAGGTGCCGCCGCCGCCGCAGGCCGAGGACAGAAAGATGTTTTGCGCCGCCAGCGTTTGCAGCAGCTTGCCGCCGGAAGGGACGGTGATGCGGCGTTCGCCATTGATTTCAATGGCGACATCGCCGCTGGAGACGAGTTTGGAGCGCGCAAAGAGAATGAGCACGACCAGCGCCAGCACGATGCCGGTGAACATGCCCACGCCGAGCAGGATTTCGGTGGTCATATTTGCACCCCCGAGAAGGACATGAAGCCCAGCGCCATCAGCCCGATGGTGATGAAGGTGATGCCCAGGCCGCGCAGGCCGGCGGGCGTGTCGCTGTATTTGAGTTTTTCACGTATGCCCGCCAGCGCGGCAATGGCCAGCGCCCACGACAGGCCGGAGCCGACGCCATAGACGGCGCTTTCGGCAAAGGTGTAGTCGCGCTCGACCATGAAAAGCGTGCCGCCCATGATGGCGCAGTTCACCGTGATGAGGGGCAGGAACACGCCCAGCGCGTTGTAGAGGCTGGGCACGTATTTGTCGAGCAGCATTTCCAGAATCTGCACGATGGCGGCGATGACACCGATGTAGGACAGCAGGCCCAGAAAGCCCAGATCCACTTCCGGCAGGCCCGCCCAGGCCAGCGCGCCGTCTTTGAGCAGCCAGCGGTAAAGCAGGTTGTTGGCAGGCACCGTGATGGCCTGCACCACCACCACGGCCACGCCCAGGCCAATGGCCGTTTGCACCTTTTTGGAAATGGCGATGAAGGTGCACATGCCCAGAAAGAAGGCCAGCGCCATGTTCTCGATGAACACGGAGCGGAAAAAAAGGCTGAGGTAGTGCTCCATGTCAGACGCCCTCCCTGTTGCTGACTTGCGGGGCCAGATGCCAGGCGGCGGCTTCCACCTGGTCTTTCTTCCAGGTGCGCAAGGCCCAGATGATCAGGCCGATGAGGAAAAAGGCCGAAGGCGGCAGCAGCAGCAGGCCGTTGGGCACGTACCAGCCGCCGTCATTGACCACGGGCAAAATGGTGTGGCCCAGCAGCTTGCCCGCGCCAAACAGCTCGCGGAAGATGCCCAGCGTGATGAGCATGGCGCTGTAGCCCAGCCCGTTGCCAATGCCGTCAAAAAACGAGAGCACGGGCGGGTTCTGCATGGCAAACGCCTCGGCGCGGCCCATGACGATGCAGTTGGTAATGATCAGGCCCACAAATACCGACAGCTGTTTGGACAGCGAAAAGGCGAAGGCCTTGAGCGCCTGATCCACCACGATGACCAGCGAGGCGATGATGACCATCTGCACGATCATGCGGATGGAAGACGGGATTTGCGCCCGGATGGCCGAGATGAACAGGTTGGAAAAAGCCGTCACCAGCGTCAGCGCAATAGACATGACCAGCGCCGTTTTCAGGTTGGAGGTGACGGCCAGCGCCGAGCAAATGCCCAGGATTTGCAGGGTGATGGGGTTGTTCTTCAGGACAGGGTCGAGCAGAACCTGCCTGATCGTGGGTTGTGCCATGTGTGTCAGTCCTTGTCAGTGCGTGCCTTGTTCTTCGCGCAAATGGGCCAGCAGCGGGCCGAAGCCCTTGGGGCCGAGCCAGAAATTGAGCAGGTGGCTCACGCCGTTGCTGGTGAGCGTGGCGCCTGCCAGGCCGTCCACCTGGTGCAGCGCCTGCGGGCTGGCCGGATCAACATTGCCTTTGACGATGCGAATGGCGGGCTGGCCCTCGCCGTCCATCACCTGCTTGCCGGGCCACAGCGCCTTCCAGCGCGGGTTGTCCACTTCGCCGCCCAGGCCGGGCGTTTCGGCATGCTGGTAAAAGCCCAGGCCCACCACGGTTTTGAAGTCGTTTTTCAGCGCGATAAAGCCGTGCAGCGTGGACCACAGGCCGTAGCCGCGCACGGGCAGGATGATGGTTTGCAGCGCGCCCGCGTCTTCCACCAGGTAAACGACCGAATAGCGCTCGCGGCGGCGGATGGAAGCGATGTCGTCGCTGGCCGCCAGCGGAGCCGACAGGGCCGGGTCTTGCGCGGCCTTGAGCGCGTCAAACGTGGCGGCGTCTTGCGCGTCGGAAAAGCGCCCGGCGTCCAGATCGACCAGGCGGGGCTGGATGCGCTCCTTGAAGATGCGCTGCACTTCGGCTGCGGGCGCGGCGGCATCGGCCAGATGGGCAATCGACAGGATGTTGCGCTGCTTGTCCAGCTCGCGGTTGATCACCTGTGCAGGTTTCAGCCCCACGGCCGCGCCCGCCACCACCACCGAGCACACCAGACACACCATGAGCGCCACCAGCAGCGTGCGGCGCGTGGATTCTTGCTTGACTTCAGACACGGCGTGCGGCCCTCCGCTTGATGTTGGCCTGCATCACGAAATAGTCGATGAGCGGCGCAAACAGGTTGCCAAACAGGATGGCGAGCATCATCCCTTCGGGGAAAGCGGGGTTGATGACGCGGATCATCACCACCATCACGCCAATCAGGATGCCGAAGGCCCATTTGCCCGCGTTCGTCATGGCGGCCGATACCGGATCGGTTGCCATGAACATCATGCCGAAGGCATAGCCGCCCAGCACCAGATGCCAGTACCAGGGCATGGCGAACATGGGGTTGGAGGCCGATCCGATCCAGTTGAACAGCGTGCTCAAGGCCACCATGCCCAGCATCACACCCGCCACGATGCGCCAGGCCGCAATGCGCATGACCAGCAGCGCGCCGCCGCCCAGCAAAATGGCCAGCGTGCTCGTCTCGCCCACCGAACCGGGCATGAAGCCGAGGAAAGCATCCATCCAGCTCAAACCATGCGCGGGCAGCGCCTGCACGCCGCCAGCGGCGGCCTGGCTCAGCGCCGTGGCGCCTGCGTAGCCATCCACCACATTCCACACCGCGTCGCCCGAGATGAAAGCCGGGTAGGCGAAGAACAAAAAGGCGCGCCCGGCCAGCGCCGGATTGATGAAGTTCTTGCCCGTGCCGCCAAACACTTCCTTGCCCAGCACCACGCCAAAGCTGATGCCCAGCGCCACCAGCCACAGCGGAATGGTGGGCGGCAGCGTGAGCGCAAACAGCACGGAAGTGACGAAAAAGCCCTCGTTCACCTCGTGCCTGCGGATGGTGGCGAACAGCACCTCCCAAAAGCCCCCCACCGCGAAGGTGACGGCGTAGATGGGCACGAACCACAGCGCCCCGCCCAGCAGGTTGTGCCAGACGCTTGAGGGATCGAACCCGGCCAGGTGGCGTAGCACTTCAAAACGCCAGCCCGTTTGCGCCGCCAGCAAATCAGGCTGCGCGGCAAAAGCCAGATTGGCCTGGTAGCCCACATTCCACATGCCAAAGAACATGGCGGGGAAAGTGCACAGCCACACCAGAATCATCATGCGCTTCAGGTCCAGGCAGTCGCGCACGTGCGCCGTGCTGCGCGTCACGCTGCCGGGGCGGTACAAAAAGGTGTCGGTCGCTTCATAAAGCGCAAACCACCGGTGCAGGCGGCCGCCTTCCTCGAAGTGCGGCGCCAGCCGGTCCAGCAAAGATCGCAAACCCATTTTTCTTCAGCCCTCCTTCTCGATGCGGGCCAGCACGTCCCGCAGGATGGGGCCGTATTCATATTTGCCTGCGCACACGTAAGTGCACAGGGCCAGGTCTTCTTCGTCCAGCTCCAGGCAGCCGAGCTTTTGCGCCATCTCGGTGTCTCCCACGATGAGATAGCGCAAAAGCTGCGTGGGCAGAATGTCCAGCGGCATCACCGCCTCATAGTTGCCGATGGGCACCATCGCGCGCGGGCTGCCTTGCGTGGACGTGGTCATGGGCAGCAAGCGCCGCCCCATGAAGCTCGACAGAAAAGCCCCCGTCACCGAATGCTTGTCCGCGCCCAGCCGCAGAAAGTGCAGCATCTCGCGCTCGCGCCCTTCGTGCAGGCAGCTCACCTGCACGTGATAGCGGCCCAGAAAGCCGTAAGGCCCCTGCGCCGTGCGCCCGCCCAGCACCGAGCCGGAAATCACGCGGTTTTCGCCTTCCGCCAGCTCGCCAGCCGTCAGCTCCTGCAAATTGGCTCCCAGCCGCGTGCGCAGCAGGCGCGGCTGTTTCACCACCGGCCCGCCCAGCGCCACCACGCGCTGCGTCCACAGCCGCCCCGTGGCAAACAGCTTGCCCGTGGCAATCACATCCTGATAGCCGATGTGCCACACGCTGCGCGCGGCATCCACCGGATGCAGAAAGTGAATGTGCGTGCCCGGCAGCCCCGCCGGATGCGGCCCCGCGAAAGTTTCAACGCGCACGCCCGGCACATCCCCGCCCGGCAAGGCCGCGCCTTCCGCCTTGCACAGCCACACGGGCGCCAGCCGCGAAAGCGCCAGCAGCCCGCGCCGGAAATCATCCGCATGCGCCTTGATGATGGGCGCCGGATCAGCCGCCAGCGGGTGCGTGTCCATCGCCGTCACGAAAATGGCCTGCGCCACCGCATCTGCCGCCGGCACCTTGCTGAAAGGCCGCGTGCGCAACGCCGCCCACTGGCCGGACTGCAAAAGGTTCTCGCGCACCTGCGCTGCGTCCAGCTGCGCCAGCGCTGCGTCGTCATGGCGCGCGAAAGACAGCGCTTCTTCCTGCTCTGGCGCGCCGTCCACGTCAATCACCACCGACTGCAACACGCGCCGCTCGCCCCGGTTGATCGCGCTGACCACGCCCGCAGCAGGCGCCGTCACGTGCACGCCGGGCCGCGTTTTGTCGGAAAACAGCGGCTGGCCCGTCTTCACCCGATCGCCCACCTGAACGGCCATCGAAGGCTTGAGGCCGTGATAGTCCGCGCCGATGACAGCCACGCTGCGCACGGCCTGCGCATCGCTGACTTGCGGCTGGGGGCTTCCCTCAATGGGGAGGTCCAGGCCGCGCTTGATCTTGACCATCTCGCTTGCCTTACATCATGGGATAAAAGGGTCGCATTCTACGAGACGTAACCGAGTGTGATGCCTGCGTGAGCAGCCGCAAAACCGCTGGCGGCGCGCCATGACGGGCATTGCACAATCGCCCCTTCACTCGTGGCGGAAGGCTGCCTGCCAGCATGCCTGCCACATCCACCCTGTGCAGCAAGAGCCTGTTTGCAATCTGGCCGCAAATGCAAACACGCTCCAAGAAGGAGGTTTTTGCGTGACTCCCATCTCCCGCCGCCTGGCGCTGGCGCAACTGGCCCTGGCCGCCCTGCTGGCCGCTTGCAGCCCGCAGGCCGACCAGCAGCCCGCCGCACTGCCGGAACCTTTTCGGGGTGTGAACCTGACCGGCAGCCCCAAATACGGCAAGGATTTCCGCCTGCCCGATGCCGATGGCAAGGAGCGCAGCCTGGCCGACTTCAAAGGCAAGGCCGTGCTGCTGTACTTTGGCTTCGTGCAGTGCCCCGACATCTGCCCCACGTCGCTGCTGCGCGCCGCCGAGGTCAAGAAGATGCTGGGCAAGGATGGCGAGCGCCTGCAAGTCATCTTCGTCACCGTCGATCCCGAGCGCGACACGCCCGAGGTGCTGCGCGCCTACATGAACGCATTCGACCCCAGCTTCATCGCCCTGCGCGGCAGCAGCGAGCAGCTGGCCAAGGTGGCCGAAGACTTCAAGGTCTACTACCGCAAAGTGCCCACCGGCAGCAGCTATACCATGGACCATACGGCCCACTCCTACGTATTCGATCCGCAGGGCCGCCTGCGGCTGGCGCTGCGCCACGAGCAAACGCCGCAGGACTACGCCCACGACATCAGCCTGCTGCTGAAAGCGCCGCACTGACGCGTCCAACCGTTTTTTTTGACCCCCAAGAGAAAGGAACCTCAGCCATGAAACGCCTTGCCTTGACCCTGGCCAGCCTCACGCTCTGCGCCGGCGCCTTCGCGCAGCAAGTCACCATCCACTCGCCCTGGGTGCGCGGCACCGTGCCCGAGCAAAAAGCCACCGGCCTGTTCATGAACATCGAAGCCGCGCAAGACGTGCGGCTGATCGGCGGCGCATCGCCCGTCGCAGGCGTGGTTGAAATCCACGAAATGAGCATGGACCAGGGCGTGATGAAGATGCGCCAGCTGGAAAACGGCCTGCCCATTGCCAAGGGCCAGCCCGTCGAACTCAAGCCCGGCGGCTATCACGTCATGCTGATGGAACTCAAGCAGCCCCTGAAAGGCGGCGACACCGTGCCCGTCACGCTCACGTTTGAAGACGCCGCCAGCAAAAAGCAATTCACCCAGCAAATCCAGGCCCCCGTGACCGAGCTGGGCCAGCAGCACGGCAGCGGCCACGACCATCACGACGGTCACGGCCACGAAGGCCACGCGGGCCACAAACACTGAGCCGCGCTCTCAAGCGCCCGTTCATGGACCCGTCCATGATCTGGCCATGAGACAGTGGACCGGGATGGGCTGCAAGGCACAGACAGTCCTTGTGGCCCGGCGAGGATTTGCAACGCCGCAAAGCGCCTGAAGGCGGCACGGCAAGCGGACGCGGCCTTTCACGGCAGCAGGCCATCCGCCAGCGCCGCCGCCAGGCTCCGCGCAGGAGTTTTTCGCTCCCCCGGCCTGTTCACGGCCTGCCCGCAAGGAGCCACGGCCAGACTGACGGAAGCCGCTGGCAGGCCGCTTGATTTCGCTCCTCTATCCATAGCATGATGTCCTAGTGCAATCTGCGCGAGACGGCATTTTTGCTACTCTGTATTTGCTCTTGTTTTCGATTCATTCAGCTGAAGGGGCAGCGGATCGGAAAGCGGAATGGGCTGCAAAGCGAAAGCCGCAGACGGGTTTGATGGCTCGCTTGCGGCCCGGCGAGGATGGGCTGCGCCGCTGACTGCCCGCTTTGCACTCACGAACAGGCTCTGAGCAAGCTCCAAGGCCGGGCCGGGCGTGGCAATTCGATACATTCGCCGCTTCTATGGAAATCTTCTTGCTGCTGACCGCCCTTGCCAAAGCGCTGATATTTGTGCTGGCGGCCATTCTTCCCATCATCAATCCGCTGGCCATGGCGCCCACTTTTCTGTCGCTGACAGAAGGCGCGAGCAAGGGCACGCGCTCCGTTTTGGCCAAGCGCATTGGCTTCAATTCTTTTTTGCTGCTCTCGGGCGCGATGCTGTTTGGCTCTTACGTGCTGGACTTTTTCGGCGTGTCGCTGGGCATCGTGCGGGTGGCGGGCGGCATGATCGTGGCCCGCACGGCCTGGCAGCTGCTCAACAGCCGCGTGCAGGAGAAAAGCCCGCGCAGCCAGCTGGCCGAAACCTACACCGCCGAGCAGGCGCGCAGCCAGGCTTTTTATCCCCTCACTTTTCCCATCTCCTGCGGCCCCGGCTCCATTGCGGCGGCCATCACCGTGGGCGCGGCGCTGTTCGATCCGAAGTGGAGCGTGCTGCTGGCGCGCATGACTGGCGCCGTGGCGGCCAATTTCCTGACGGGGCTGACGGTGTATCTGGTTTATCGCAACGCGCGGCGGCTGCTGGAGCCGCTGGGCGAGGCGGGCATGGTGGTGTTTTTGCGCCTGTCGGCCTTCATCCTGCTGTGCGTGGGCGTGCAGATTGTTTGGGACGGCTTCAGCGAGCTGGCGCGCCAGCTGGCCGCCGAGCTGATCTGAGAACCTGTCCAGAGCGCTTTTTGCAGAAAACTTCCAAATGAACACAACTTTCCGCCGCCTCTTTGCAATGACCCTGGCGCTGGCCGCCGCGCTGTGCGGCAGCGCCCGCGCGCAAGCGCCACTGCCGCCTGAAGTGGCCCACGCCTTGCACCGCGCCCAGGTGCCCGAGAGCGCGCTGGCGCTGCTGATCGAGCCGGTTTCCGCGCCGCAGGCCATGCCCGCCAGCGGCGAGGCCGCCACGCCCACGCCCGCGCACAACCCGCAGCGCCTGGCCTGGCAGGCCGACGAGCCGATGAACCCCGCCTCCGTCATGAAGATGGTGACCACCTACGCGGGGCTGGACATGCTGGGCCCCGCCCACTTCTGGCGCACGCGCGTATATGCGCAAGGCCCCGTCAGCGGCGGCGTGCTCAAAGGCAACCTGCTCATACAGGGCAGCGGCGACCCCAAGCTGGTGCACGAGCGCCTGCAAGAGCTTTTGCAGGCCGTGATGGACAAGGGCATTCTGGAAATCCGTGGCGACATCATTCTGGACAACGGCATCTTCGCCGTGCCCGCGCGCGACCCCGGCGCGTTTGACGACGAGCCTCTGCGCCCCTACAACGCCGCGCCCGACGGGCTGCTCGTCAATTTCAAATCCATCATCTACAAATTCACCCCGGCCGCCGGCGGCAAGCGCGCGGCCATCACCACCGAGCCGCCCATCAGCGGCGTGCGCATACCCGCCAGCATTGCCACGGCCAAGGGCGCCTGCGGCGACTGGCGCAGCAAGATACGCGCCAATTTCACCCATCCCGCGCAGGTGAGCTTCGCGGGCCGCTATCCGGCGCGCTGCGGCGAGCAAACCTGGGCCGTGGCCTATATCGACCCCGCCAGCTACGCCAGCCGCGTGATTGACGCCATGTGGCGCGGCATTGGCGGCAAGCTCACCGGCCAGGTGAAAAACCTGCCCAACCAGCCCACGCAAGGCGAGCTGGTGGCCACCGGCTACTCGCTGCCGCTGGCCTCCATCATTGCCGACATCAACAAGTTCTCCAACAACGTGATGGCGCAGCAGCTCTTTCTCACCCTCTCGGCCCATGACGGGCACAGGGGCAGCTTTGAAGCCTCGCGCGGGGCGCTGCGCCGCTGGTGGGCGGGCAACCGGTGGCTGGGCGCGCTGCCTGCGCCCATTGCCGAAAACGGCGCGGGCCTCTCGCGCCTGGCGCGCGTGACGCCGCGCGCGCTCGTCGCCCTCTTGCAGCAAGCCGCGCGCAGCCCCAATGCCGCCGCGTTTGAAAATTCCCTGAGCGTGGCGGGCGTGGACGGCACCACGCGCGACATGACCGCGCCCGAAGTGCTGGGCCGCGCCCACCTGAAAACCGGCACCTTGCGCGACGTGACCGCCATCGCCGGCTACGTGCAGGGCCAAAGCGGCCGCCGCTACGCCGTGGCCGCCATCATCAACCACCCCAACGCGCCTGCCGCCCGCCCTGCCCTGCGCCAGCTCGTGGCCTGGGCCGCGCGCGACTGATTTCGCCCGCCCGTCAATCCGCAATTGCAGCCCCGCGCCTGAAGTCACATCCAATGAACCCAAAAAACGACTGGCTCCAGGCGCTGCGCGCGCTGGCGGCACTGGCCGTGCTGTTTTTCCACATGGCGCCGCACTGGGCCCTCTCGCCGCACCTGGCCCCTGCTCAAGCGTGGATGCACTGGGGCTTTTCAGGCGTGGATGTCTTTTTCGTTCTCAGCGGCTTCGTCGTCTATCAGACAGCCGACAAGCCCAGCTACAGCGCCAGGCGCTTTTTGCTGCGGCGCGGGCTGCGCATCTACCTGGGCTACTGGCCCGTGCTGCTGCTGACGGCCGCCCTGGCCTGGGCCGCCAGCGCCTGGCCGCCGCTGGGCAAGGCCGTGCGCAGCGCCTTGCTGCTCAGCCCCAGCCTGTTTGACAACTGGGTGCCCACGGCCTGGTCGCTCACCTACGAGCTGTATTTCTATCTGTGGATTGCGCTGGTCTTTCTTTTCGCGCCCCGCTGGCGCGCGTCCGCCATGCTTGCGGCCTTCACGGCTCTGCTGCTATGGAACGCCGCCTGGTACTTCTGGCGCTACCCGACCGTGCAGGCGGGCCTGCAACCCGCGCGTTTCGCGCTGACGGGCCTGGGCCTTGAATTTCTCGCAGGCGCGCTGTGGGCGCACCTGCGCAAGCGCCACGCCTGCCTGCACGCGGCCGCCTACGCCAAATGGCTGGCGCTGGCAGGCGCGTGCTGCATCGTCTATGGCCTGGGCATGGGCAGCCAGTCGCCCATGTATGACCGCATTGAGTTCATGCGCGCGGCCACCTTCGGCGTGGCAGGTTTTGGCTTTTTGCTGGTGGCGCTGGCTTTTTCAGACTGGCAATGGCGCACCCCCCGCCCCCTGGTGGCGCTGGGCGACGCTTCTTACGCCCTGTACCTGCTGCATCCGCTGCTGCTGGACCAAAGCAGCCACCTGCGCGTGCGGCTGCCCGCTGGCAGCCTGCTGGCGCTGGACGCTTTTTTGCTGGCGCTGCCCGTGGCCATCAGCGCCATTTCCCTGCTGTGGTTCCGCTGGATTGAATGGCCTTTGTTCAACCGCGCCGCCGCCAGCGGCTGGGCGCGGCGGCTGACGGGCCATCCGGCGCGCTGAACCGGTTTTCAGTCTGTCCCATTCAAGCCTGGCTGGGCAGTTTCGCCTGCGCTGCGCGCAGCAGCCGCTCGATCTGGCCGGCCTGCGGCAGCACCGGCCCGTAAAAGAGCGTGGCGCTGGCCGTGCCGATGAGCAGGGTGGGAAAGTCCTGCACGTCCACATCGCCCAGCGCATCGGCTTCGTCTTCAATGTCGATCCAGCGAAAGGCCAGATCAGACCGCGCGCGGGCGGCGGCCTCGAAAGTGGCCTGCCACTGGCGGCAGGTGTCGCACCAGGCGGCGCACAGGCACAGCACGGCCAGCGGAGCGGGGCGTTCGGCAGGGCGTTCGGCGGCATGCGCGGCCAGCGTTTGCGCCAAAAGGGTTTGCAGCGATGCGTGGGATGTCATGTGAAGCGCCCGCAAGGGGCATGAAAAGCGGCCCGTTCATGGCCCGTTCCAAGAGAGCGAAGGGCGGATTTTCTACACTCGCCGCCCTATGACTGTGGTTCTGGGCATTGAATCTTCGTGCGACGAAACCGGCGTGGCGCTGGTGGAAATCGGGCCTGGCGGCGCGCCGCGCCTGCTGGGCGAGGCGCTGCACTCGCAAGTGGCCATGCACGCCGACTACGGCGGCGTGGTGCCCGAGCTGGCCAGCCGCGATCACATCCGCCGCGTCATTCCGCTGGCGCGGCAGGCGCTGGAGCAGGCGCAGCGCACGCTGGCAGACGTGGACTTCATCGCCTACACGCGCGGCCCCGGCCTGGCCGGCGCGCTGCTGGTGGGCGCGGGCGTGGCCTGCGCGCTGGCGGCCGCGCGCGACCTGCCGGTGCTGGGCGTGCATCACCTGGAGGGGCATTTGCTCTCGCCTTTTTTGAGCGATGACGCGCCGCGCTTTCCCTTCGTGGCCCTGCTGGTCAGCGGCGGGCACACGCAGCTGATGCGCGTGGACGGCGTGGGCCGCTACGCCCTGCTGGGCGAGACGATTGACGACGCAGCGGGCGAAGCCTTCGACAAATCCGCCAAGCTGCTGGGCCTGGGCTACCCCGGCGGCCCGGCGCTGGCGCGGCTGGCCGAGGCGGGCCGCGCCGATGCCTACGCGCTGCCGCGCCCGCTGCTGCACAGCGGCAATCTGGACTTTTCATTTGCGGGGCTGAAAACCGCCGTGCTCACGCAAGTTCGCAAGCTGCCCGCCGGGCCAGACGCGGCCACGCGCGCCGATCTGGCCGCCAGCACGCAAGCGGCCATTGTGGACGTGCTGGTGAAAAAGTCGCTGGCCGCGCTCAAGGCCACGGGGCTGAATCGCCTGGTGGTGGCTGGCGGCGTGAGCGCCAACCGCCTGCTGCGCCAGCAGATGGACGCCGCCTGCGCCGCCCGCCGCGCGCGCGTGCACTACCCCGAGCCGCGCTTGTGCACCGACAACGGCGCCATGATCGCCGCCGCCGCCGCCTTGCGCTGGCAGGCCGGGCTGGCGCGGCCCGAGCGGCGCTACGCCTTTGATGTGAAGCCCCGCTGGCCGCTGGAGCCAATCAGCCAGGGCGGCCCGGCATGCTGAACGCGCGCGAGTTCAGCCACCGCCTGCTGCAAGAAGTCATCACGCCCGCCAGCACCGTGATCGACGCCACGGCGGGCAACGGGCACGACACGCTGTTTCTGGCCCGGCTCGCGCCCGCAGGCCGCGTGTATGCCTTTGACATTCAGGCCGCCGCCATCGAGCAAACGCGCCAGCGCCTGGCCCGGCACGCGCTGGCCTGGCCCACCGAACCTGCTGCGCCCGTCACGCTCATTCACGACTCGCACGCGCGCCTGGACCGGCACCTGCCTGCTGACGAGGCCGTTTGCGCCGCCATCTTCAACCTGGGCTACCTGCCCGGCAGCGACAAAAGCGTGATCACGCAAGGCGAGAGCACCTGGCGCGCCGTCGAAAGCATTCAGGCCCGGCTGCGCCCGGGCGGGCGCATTGCCATCGTGGCCTACCACGGCCACGACGGCGGCGCGGACGAAATGGCGCTGCTGCAACGCCGCCTGGCCGCGCTGGATGCGCGGCAGTGGCAGGTGCTTCAGTACCAGTTCATCAACCAGCCCAACTGCCCGCCCGTGTGCTTTGGCATCAGCAAAAAAGCGCCGGAGCGCGGCTGAGAGCATGGCCCGGCGGCCCTGCTTATTCAAAAGAAGGAGCAAATTCAAGGGGCATTAAATGCCGGGCAGCGCAATATCCACTAGGACATCATGCTATGGATAAAGGAGCTAAATAGCGGGCAGAGCAATCGCCTTCCCGCCTGCTCATGGCTCAAACAGCGCCTGCGCCTTGCTCATCCCCATCCGCCTGGCCGGCATTCCCGGGCGGGGCGTGAACCGCCCCCTGCTGGTCTGAAGCGGACGGCGCGCCGCCCTCCGGCGCATCAGCAGCATCGGACGCTGAAGGCGAGCCGAAACTGGCCAGCGCCTGCCCCATGCGCACGCCCTGGCCGGGCAGCAGGCCCTCGGCAAAGCGCAGCTGCGCCTCGCGCGGCCACAGCAGGATGACCGTGGAGCCAAGCAAAAAGCGCCCCATCTCCGCGCCCTGCGCCAGCGTCAGCGCGCGCTCGTCGCGGTAGCGCCACTGGCGCGGGTAATAGGTGCGCGGCGGGTTCACCGTGCCGTGCCACACGGTGGCCATGCTGCCGACGATGGCGGCGCCCACCATCACCAGCGCCAGCGGGCCGCAGGCGGTGTCGAACACGCTGATCACGCGCTCATTGCGTGCAAACAGGCCCGGCACGGCTTCAGCCGTGGCGAAATTCACCGAATACAGATCGCCCGGCACGTAAATCATCTGCCGCAGCCGCCCCTCGCAAGGCATGTGGATGCGGTGGTAATCGCGCGGGCTGAGGTAGATGGTGGCGAAGTGCCCGCCATTGAACAGGCCCGCCAGCGCCTCGTCGCCGCCCAGCAAGGCCGTGGCGCTGTAGTGATGCCCCTTGGCCTGAATGAGCTGCCCCAGCTGTATGGGGCCAAGCTGGCTGATGACGCCATCTGCCGGGCACACCCAATCGGCCTGCGCCAGCGGGCGCGCGCCTTCGCGCAAGGCGCGGGCGAAAAAGTCATTGAACGTGGCGTAGCTGGCAATGTCCGGATTGGCCGCCTCGCTCATGTCCACCTTGTAGCGGGCGATAAAGCGGCGAATGAGAAAAGGCGCATGCGGCCCCGGCCTGCGGGCCAGCCAGCCCGCCAGTTGGGTGAGCAGGCGCTTGGGCAGCAGGTGCTGGGCGGTAACGGCTAGGTTCATGGCAGTGGCTGTCGGAAAAAAGCGGATTGTCCTTGCAGACGCCTTGCAAAAGGAGAAGGCAGCGGGCCAGCCATGACCCGCGCCGCTTCAAAACAGACCTTGGGCCATCAGCCCTTGAACCCGTTCACCGCCTAAGTGCGATGGGCGGCAGGCCGCAATGGGCTGCAAAACCTGTTCAAAGCCTGGCCGTAGAGGCGCGAAAAGCGCGAACAGGCTGCCGGCGGGTTTTCACTCGCGCAAGCTCTCCACCGCGCCGGAGACGGCAATTTTTCCCTGCGCCAGCAAGGCGCGGTGCTTGTCCAGGCGCCGCAAGTCGTAGTAGTAATTGACCATTAGCCCCCAGGACTGCTTCAGGCCCTTGGCCGACGGATCGCCCAGCCAGTTGATGCGCTCCACGCGCGCGCCGTTGCCCAGGTGAAAGCGCGCCACGGCGTCCAGCGGGCGCTTTTGCGCGTCCGTCTCGCGCCCCAGGTAGCGCGCAGCCGCCGCCAGCAGCCAGCGCGCCAGGGGCGACTTTTCATCCAGCGCCGCCACGCCATCGAGCGCCTTGAGCAGCGCCTCGGCCGTCACATCGCCCTTATCGCCCTTACTGGCCGCGCCCAGCTGCCGCGCCAGCGCCTGGCGCGAGCGCGAGCTGGCCGCTTGCAGCAGCTCGCCAGCATGAGCCTGCACCCAGCCGCGCAAGCCGGGGATGGGCGAGAGCGTGGCAAAGGTCTTGATCTGGCCGAATTCGGCGCGTAGCGCCTCCACCACGCGCTTGATGAGCGAATCGCCAAAGCTCACGCCTTTGAGGCCCTGCTGCGTGTTGCTGATGGAATAGAAGATGGCCGTATTGGCGCGGCTGAGATCGGCGTGCGCGGCGCTTTCATCCAGCAGCGGCGGGATGCTGGCGGCCATGTCTTGCAGCAGCGCCACCTCCACAAAAATGAGCGGCTCGCCCGGCAGGCGGGGGTGAAAAAAGCCGTAGCAGCGGCGGTCTTCGTCCAGGCGGTTTTTGGCGTCGGCCCAGCTGGTGATGTCGTGCACCGCCTCGTATTTGATAAGCTTTTCCACCAGCGCCGCAGGCGACTGCCAGCTGATGCGCTGCAAATCCAGAAACGCCACGTCAAACCAGGTGGAAAACAGCGCCTGAAGCTCGGCATCGAGCGCCAGCAGACGCTTGTCGCTCTTGAGGGCGGGCAGCAGCTCGGCGCGCATGTCCACCAGAAAACGCATGCCGTCAGGAAAAGCCGCAAAGCGCTGCAACAGCCGCGTGCGCGGCGAAACGAAAGCGCGGCGCAAACACACTTCGGCCTGGGCCTCGGCCGGCGTGCCCAGCGCGGCCTCATAGTCGCGCCGCGCCTCTTCCAGCATGCTCACGTCGGGGGCGAACTGCTCGCTCATCAGCAGCCAGCAATCGTGGCGCTGCTGCGCCGTGGCCCGCGCGTACCACTGCGCCACGCCAGCGGCCAGGCGCGCGCCTTCCACATCGCTAATCAGCGGATTGCCCACGGCCTGCAACTCGGCCAGCGTGCGGCGCAGCACGCGCGGCGACAGCGCCTCGCCCTGACGGCCCAAAAGCGAGCCCAAGCGCTCGCGCATGGTGCGGGCCGTAGCGCTTTCGGCAGCGGGAGACAAAGCCGGACCAGCCGTCTTTTTCATGGCAAACCTCCTGGTTTTTTGAACACAAGAGCGCCCAAGGCGCGCTCAAGGAAAACAGCTTCCGGACAAGATATATCCGTTTTCTTCTTCAGGCACAGGCGGAGTTTCCCTAGGTGCCCTTTTGCAATCTCCTGCACGGCAGGGCCAGAAACGCGCGATGAAT
Organism: Ottowia cancrivicina; assembly: GCF_029813755.1. Taxonomy (NCBI): domain Bacteria; kingdom Pseudomonadati; phylum Pseudomonadota; class Betaproteobacteria; order Burkholderiales; family Comamonadaceae; genus Ottowia; species Ottowia cancrivicina. The sequence goes on from NZ_JARVII010000008.1 coordinate 72,116, forward strand.
GAACTGCCAGCGCCAATGCAAAGCGCCGTGGCGATGAATGCTGATGGCAGCTTCAGCGCTCAGTGTGCCCGCGCTGGATGAGCGGACGCTCTTGGGCTTGAGCGGCTTGCTGGGCGGCTTGGCGGCCAGCCGTCAGCGCAGGGAACGAGAAGCTCAAGCAAGGCTTTTTCGCTCCTTGATTGATAGCGATATGTCCTAGGAAATACAGCACGAACGCCGATTTCAATGACCTGTATTCGCTCCTCTTTTTAATATGAAAAGAACTTGCAAAGCTCCAGCGGCAAGCGCATAAAAAAGCCGGCGCAGCTTTCGGAAGCTGCGCCGGCTTTTTGAATAAAGAGATGCGAAAACGGAAACTGCTTGGCGCGGCTGGCGGGGATCGAACCCACGACCCTCGGCTTCGGAGGCCGATACTCTATCCACTGAGCTACAGCCGCAAGGGGGCGGATTATCCCCGATTCAGAAGCTGGCCTGGTAGCGCAGTTGCAGGAAGTTTTCGCCTGGATTGGGGCGTTTGATGCCAGCGTTGGAGACGTGCTGGATGCGCAGCACGAATGCGTGGCGGCGCTCTGCGTCCAGCCACAGGCCCGCGCCCGCGTGCGAGGCGAAGTTGTAGCGGGTGCTCATTTCGCGGCGGCGGTTGGCGTAGTGCCGGTCGGTGAGCGAAAAGCCGATGCCCAGGTCAAAAAACCAGCGCGAGGCGGCCGTTGGGCTGGTGCGCAAAGTGGGCGTGATGCCAAGGGTGGTGGCATGGGCGTAGCCTGCGGGGCCGCCGTCTTGGCGGCGCGCAGCCCAGTGGGCCAGCCAGGCGTCCCAGTAGCCCTGCCAGTGCCAGCCGCCCCATTGGCGCTGAAAGCCCTGCCAGGGCAGCAGCACGCCGATGGTCTGGCTGTGCGCGGCGTGCGGCGAAGCGCCAAGCTGCGCGTAAACGGCATAGGGCTGGCTGGCCGGGAGCGCGTCGGTTTGGGACGGCTGCACAGGTTCAGCCGTGGCGGACCAGGAGGCCAGCAGGCTGCAAATGGTGAGCGTGATGTGGCGTTTCATGAGCTTGCGGGTTTTGCGCATGGGAAAGGCGCAAGGCAGGGCAGTTTTGCAAGCCGCCCAGCGCTGCGTCAACCATAACGGGCGCAACTTGCGAGAGTTGGAGTGCATGGGGGCAAAACAGCCGCAGCTGCGTCAGGCCCAGCAGGGTGGCTTTGAGATGGATGGAGGCCAGCGCCACGTCCAGATCGGCAGGCAGGCGCTTTTGCGCCACGCACATTTGCAGCGCCGTGTGGATGTTTTGCTGCCACATGTCGAAGTAGCGGGTCATCACGGCGACGATGGCGGCGTTTTCTTCGGTGTGCTCGCACTTGAGGTGCAGCACGCTGCTGAATTTGCGGTAGGCCTCGTCGCGCTCCAGGCGCTCGAAGCAGTTGAGAAACGCCTGCCGCAAACTTTGCAGCATGTCGGCGGCATTGCGGATGTCGGCCTCCAGCTGGCTGCTGACCACATCGAAGATGCGGGCGAACAGCGCATCAAACAAATCTTCCTTGTTCTTGAAGTGCCAGTAGAGCGCGCCGCGCGTGACGCCGGCGGCCTGCGCGATTTCGTGCAGCGAGGCGCGCGCGACGCCGCGCTGATGGAAAACGTCCAGCGCAGCTTGCATGAGGCGTTCGCGCGTTTCTTGCGCCTGGGCTTTGGTTCTACGCATGGCTGACTGCAATACAAATCAGCGGGATTCTATACATGCGTGCATGGATGTATGTATTCAACGTAAATTGCAGGGTTTCCCCTTGAATTCCGGCGCAAACATTCATTCGTGTATGTATGATGCGCGGCTTCAGTATCTTTCTTCCGGCCGCGTCATGTGCATGGCGCGGCCCGTTTTTTCTCTTTCACGACATGCAGAAAGCAGGCAAGCAGATGAGCATCCGTCTTTCAAAACAACTGGGGCTGGCCGCGCTGGCGGTGGCCGCTGCCTTCACGCTGTCCGCGTGCAGCGAGAGCATCGCTGCGGAAGAAGGCGGGCAGCCCAAAAACGAACAAGCTGGCGGCCAGCCGAAAGAGCGTCCGGCCCCCGTCGTGGGCGTGGTGACGGTGCATGCCCGGCAGGTGGCCACGGCGGTGGATTTGCCGGGCCGCCTGGCCGCGCGGCGCGTGGCCGATGTGCGTCCGCAAGTGGGCGGCATCATCAAAAAGCGCCTGTTTGAAGAAGGCAGCCAGGTCAAGGCCGGGCAGGCGCTTTACCAGATTGACGATGCGGTGTATCTGGCCAATCTGGAAAGCGCCCGCGCGCAGCTGGCCACGGCGCAAGCCGCGCTGGCCAAGGCCGATGCGGATTTGACGCGCTACAAGCCGCTGGTGGCCGCCAGCGTGATCAGCCAGCAGGAATACGACGCGGCCGTGGCCACCAGGCAGTCCGCGCAGGCCAGCGTGAAGGCGGCCAATGCGGCCATCCGCTCGGCGCAAATCAATGTGAATTACTCGCGCATCACGGCGCCCATTTCGGGCTATATCGGCCAGTCTTACGTGTCAGAGGGCGCGCTGGTGACGGCGGGAGACGCAAACAAGCTGGCAACGATTCAGCAAACGCACCCCATGTATGTGAACGTCACGCAATCGGCCGCCGAGGTGATGAAGCTCAAGCAGGAAATTGCCGATGGCAAACGCAAGCTGGTCAATGGCGCGGTGGAGGTGAGCATCAAATTTGAAAACGGTCAGGAATACGCCCACAAGGGCCGCCTGCTGTTTGCCGACCCGACGGTGGACGAGGCCACGGGCCAGCTGACTTTGCGTGCCGAAGTGCCCAACCCCGACAACGTGCTGCTGCCCGGCCTTTACGTGCGCGTGGGACTGTCGCAGGGCGATATCGGCAATGCCTTTGTTGTGCCCCAGCAGGCCGTCACGCGCGGCAAGCAAGACACGCTGATGATCGTCAATGCCGAAGGCGGCATGGAGCCGCGCGTGGTCACCATCGCGGGCCAGCAAGGCGGCGACTGGATCGTGACGGACGGCCTCAAGGATGGCGACAAAGTCATCGTGGAAGGCATCATGCTGGCGGGCATGAGCGGCTCGCCCAAAGTGCAAACGCGCGAGTGGACGCCTGGCGGCGGCGCGGCGCAGCCAGGCGCGGCAGCGGGCGCAGCGCCCGCGCAGCAAGAACAACAACAGCCGCAACAACAGGGCCGCTAAGCCGGCGCGTCAGGCAAAGGAGCATTCATGGCCCGTTTCTTCATTGATCGCCCCATCTTCGCGTGGGTGATCTCCATCTTCATCATCATCGCTGGCGTCATCGGCATCCGCAATCTGCCGGTTTCGCAATACCCGTCGGTGGCCGCGCCCACCATCCGGCTATCAGCCACTTATCCGGGCGCTTCCGCGCAAGTGCTGGAAGACAGCGTGCTGGCCGTCATCGAGCGCAACATGAACGGCATCGAGGGGCTGGACTACATGAGCACCAGCGCTTCAGCCAATGGCGTGGGCGAAGTCAGCCTGACCTTCACGCCCGAAACCGACGAAGACCTGGCACAGGTGAACGTGCAGAACAAGCTCTCGGAAGTCACGGCGCTGCTGCCTGCCACGGTGCAGCAAAACGGCATCACGGTGTCCAAATCGCGCTCCAACTTCCTGATGGTGCTCATGTTCGACTCCAAGGTGATGGAAACCGAGGACATCGCCGACTACGTGGAGCGCAACGTCCGCCCTGAAATCCAGCGCGTGAGCGGCGTGGGCGAGGCGCGGCTGTTCGGCGCGCAGCGCGCCATGCGCGTGTGGGTCGATCCGAAAAAGCTGAAGAACTACAACCTCTCTTTCCTGGACGTGTCTTCGGCCATTTCGGCGCAGAACGCGCAGATTTCCGCCGGCTCCATCGGCTCCCTGCCTGCCGAGGCCGGGCAAACCATCACGGCCACCGTCACGGCGCAAGGGCAGCTGAGCACGCCGCAAGAGTTCGGCAACATCATCTTGCGCGCCACCACGGGCGGCGCCAATGTCTATCTGAAAGACGTGGCCCGCGTGGAGCTGGGCAGCCAAAGCTATGACAGGTCCACGCGCCTGAACGGCAAGCAGGCCGTGGGCATGGCCGTCATGCTCTCCAACAGCGGCAACGCCATCGCCACGGCCACGGCTGTCAAAGCCAAGATGGAGCAGCTGCAGAAATTTTTCCCGCAAGACCTGTCCTGGTCTGCGCCTTACGACACCTCCACATTCGTCGGCCTGTCCATTGAAGCGGTGGTGCACACGCTGCTTGAAGCCGTCGTGCTGGTGTTTCTGGTGATGTTTCTGTTTTTGCAAAACATCCGCTACACGCTCATTCCCACCATCGTGGTGCCCATCTCGCTGCTGGGCGCATTTGCGGGCATCTGGTATCTGGGCATGTCCATCAATGTGCTGACCATGTTCGCCATGGTGCTGGTCATCGGCATCGTGGTGGACGACGCCATCGTGGTGGTGGAAAACGTCGAGCGCATCATGAGCGAAGAAGGCCTGCCGCCGCTGCAAGCCACCAAGAAAGCCATGGGCCAGATTTCCGGCGCGGTGATCGGCATCACGGCGGTGCTCATTTCCGTGTTCGTGCCGCTGGCCATGTTCAGCGGGGCCACGGGCAACATCTACCGGCAGTTCGCGCTGACCATGGCGCTGGCCATTGCCTTCTCGGCCTTTTTGGCCTTGTCGCTCACGCCCGCGCTGTGCGGCACGCTGCTCAAGCCCGTGCCCAAAGGCCATCACATGGAAAAAAGCGGCTTTTTCGGCTGGTTCAACCGGGGCTTCAGCGCCACCACGCATGGCTATGAAGGCATCGTGGCCCGCTTGCTGCGCCGCTCTTTGAGCCTGATGGTGGTTTATCTGGCGCTGGCCGCTGGCGCGGTGTGGGTGTACATGCGCCTGCCCACGTCCTTTCTGCCCAATGAAGACCAGGGCACGCTGATGGTGAGCATGCAGCTGCCCGCTGGCGCAACCAAGGCCCGCACCGACGCCACGCTGGCCACGGTCACACAGATTGCCACGTCCATGCCCGAAGTGGACAGCATGATTGGCGTTTCCGGCTTCAGCTTCACCGGCTCCGGCCAGAACATGGCCATGGGCTTTGTCATGCTCAAAGACTGGAGCCAGCGCAAGGCGCCGGGCAGCGACGCCGCCTCGGTGGCCGACAAGATCACCGGCGCCATGATGGGCATGGTGAAAGACGGCTTTGCCTTTGCCGTCAGTCCGCCTGCCATCATGGAGCTGGGCACCAGCTCGGGCTTCACGTTCTTCCTGCAAGACCGCAACAACAACGGCCATGCCGCCTTGCTGGCCGCGCGCAACAAGCTGCTGGGCCAAATGCGCTCCAGCAAAATGTTCAACGCGCAAAACACCCGCACTGGCGGCCTGGAAGACGCGCCCCAGCTCAAGATTGACATCAACCGCGCCGCTGCCGCTGCGCAAGGCATTGACTTTTCCAGCATCCGCTCCGTGCTGGCGATGGCGCTGGGCTCGTCCTACATCAATGACTTTCCCAACAACGGCCGCCTGCAACGCGTGATCGTGCAAGCCGATGCCTCTTCGCGCATGCAGCCCGAAGATGTTCTGGCGCTGACGGTGCCCAACTCCTCGGGCCAGGCCGTGCCGCTGTCTACCGTGGCCTCGGTTTCATGGGAAGAAGGCATGCAGCAAAGCCAGCGCTTCAACGGCTACCCGGCCATGCAAATCGCAGGCGCGGCCGCCAGCGGCTACTCCTCGGGCGAGGCCATGGCCGAAGTGCAACGCATGGTCGATGAAATGGGCGGCGGCTACAGCCTGGAATGGGCGGAGCAGTCGCGCGAAGAAGTCAAGGGCAGCGCGCAAACCGTCATCCTCTACGCCTTCGCCATCCTGGCCGTGTTTCTGGCGCTGGCGGCGCTGTATGAAAGCTGGTCGATTCCGCTGGCCGTCATTCTGGTGGTGCCGCTGGGCTTTCTGGGCGTGGTGCTGGGCACAACGGGCCGCAACTGGTTCAACGCCGTGCCCACTTACCTCAATGACATCTACTTTCAGGTCGGCCTGATCACCGTGATCGGCCTGTCCGCCAAGAACGCCATCCTGATCATCGAATTTGCCAAAGACGTGCAAGAGCAAGGCAAAACCGCGCTGCAAGCCGCGCTGCAAGCCGCGCACCTGCGTTTCCGCCCCATTCTGATGACCTCGTTCGCCTTCATTCTGGGCGTGGTGCCGCTGTATCTGGCCTCGGGCGCCAGCTCGGCCAGCCAGCGCGCCATCGGCACCTCGGTGCTGTGGGGCATGCTGATTGGCACGCTGCTGTCGGTGTTCTTCGTGCCCATGTTCTACGTGCTGGTGCGCAAATTCTTCAAGGGCGGCAAAAAGGCGGCCGCGCCTGAAGCCGCGCTGGCCGCGTCTGCAGAATCCGGGCCGCAACACGGATGACCCCGCCTCAAGAGGATCCAACAACATGAACGACACCTCCACTTCCTTCATGCGCCGCCTGGCCGTGCCGCTGGCCGCCGCCCTCGTGCTGGCGGGCTGCTCGCTCACGCCCCGATACGAGCGCCCCGCCGCGCCCGTGCCCGCGCACTGGCCCGGCGCGCAGCCCGCCGAAGGCGGCCCAGCCGAAGACCAGGCCCAGACCCTGGCCGCGCCCGACCTGCCCTGGGAACAGTTCGTGCAAGACGAACGCCTGCGCGAAATCATCCGCCTGGCGCTGCAAAACAACCGCGATCTGCGCGTGGCCCGCCACAGCGTCGAGCAAATGCGCGCCAGCTACCAAATCGCCCGCGCCAACCAGTTCCCCACGCTGGGCGCCAGCGGCAGCTACACGCGCTCTGCGCCCGCCACCATGCCAGGCGGCGCCAGCGTCAACTCCAGCGCCAGCCTGAGCGTGGGCATCACCGCGTGGGAAATCGACTTCTTCGGCCGCATCGCCGCCCTCAAGCAAGCCGCGCTGGCCCAGTATCTGGCCACCGAAGAAGCGCAGAAAAACACGCAAATCAGCCTCATCGCCGCCATCAGCAGCGCATGGCTGTCGCTGCAAACGCACACCGAACTGCTGGCCCTGGCTGAACGCACGCTCGCCACGCGCGAAGAGTCGCTCAAGCTCACCCGGCTGCGCCTTGACAACGGCGTGGCCACCGCGCTGGACATGCGCCAGGCCGAATCGCAGGCCGCCGCCGCCCGCGCCAGCCGCGCCGAGCAAAAGCGCCTGCGCGCCGAAGACCTGAGCAACCTGGCCCTGCTGGCAGGCCAGCCCATCGCAGAGCAACTGCTGCCCAAGGCCGATGAAACGCAGCTCTCGGGCTTTGCCGACGTGCCCGCCGGCCTGTCTTCCGACGTGCTGCTGCGCCGCCCCGACATCCGCCAGGCCGAGCAGCAACTCGTCGCCGCCAACGCCAACATCGGCGCAGCCCGCGCGGCCTACTTCCCCACCATCAGCCTCACGGCCGGACTGGGGCGCGCCAGCAGCGACCTGGACGGCCTGTTTGGCAGCGGCGGCCAGCGCGCGTGGAACTTTGCGCCCGCCATCTCCCTGCCCATCTTCGACATGGGCCGCAACCGCGCAGGCGTGGAATCGGCGCAAGCCGCCCGCGACATCGCCGTGGCCCGGTACGAAAAAGCCATCCAGACCGCCTTCAAGGAGGTGGCCGATGCCCTCACCGCCCGCCAGGCGCTGGCCGAGCAGCTTCAGGCCCAGCAACAGCAAACCGACGCCGAACGCGAGCGCTACCGCCTCGTCGATTTGAGCTACCGCAACGGCGTGGCCAACAGCCTGGACCTGCTCGATGCCCAGCGCTCGCTCTTTGGCGTCGAACAAGCGCTGGCCCAAACCCGGCTGGCGCAGCGCGCCAACGAAATCACGCTCTACAAAGCCCTGGGCGGCGGCTGGAGCCAGACGCAGCCTGAATCTGACCAAAAACAAGAAAAAGAAACGTCAAAAGAGTGAGAAAACGGGGTTTTTCACCTGGAACCTATAATTTGTTTCCTTCAGCGGGGCCTGAAGCCCAACTCGGCTTCAGGCCCTGTTTTCCATCCTGACTCCGCCCAAAAAAGAGGCCGCCATGAGCGAAAACACGCAACCCACGTCCAGCGACCAGCCCAAATCTTCCAGATGGCTGCTATGGCCCGTCATTGCCGCCATCGTGGTGCTGACGCTCTTTAGCCTGACCCAGCCCGCTCCCGGCAGCTATGGCAGTCTCACACGCAGCGACGAAGGGGCCGGGAGCGTCGATGCGCGCATCGCCAAAGTCGGCGCACTCAACCTGGCAGGCCAGGCCGCCGCCACACAAACTGCCTCCGCCGAGGCAGCCGCCGCGCCCGCTGAAGCGGCTGCGCCCGCGCCCGCCGCAGCCGCCACGGGCGAAGTGCCTGCCCTGTACAAGAAAAGCTGTGCCATGTGCCACGGCACAGGCGCAGGCGGCGCGCCCAAGGTGGGCGACAAGGACGCCTGGGCGCCGCGCATCGCCACGGGCATGGACGAACTCATGAAAGTGGCCATCAACGGCCGGGGCGGCATGCCCGCGCGCGGCGGCACCAAGGCCAGCGACGACGAGCTGAAAACCGTCGTCGAATACATGGTGGCGCATTCCCAATAATCTGCTCCCCCGAACACCCGGCTGCCTTCCAAAACCCTGTTCAGCGCCTTCCCGCAAAGGGCGAAAGCAATGAATCAGGACGGGCTGCCTTGGGGCAGGCCTGAATGCACGGCGATATTGGGATCGCTGGGGATGGATGGCCTCATGCCCTCAAACCGGCCCATCCGCCTTCCGCCCGCAATGGCTCTGCGTCCCTGACTGAAAACCGGCCCAAAGTCCGCCCGCAGTGCGAAAAGCGCGGTCTCGGGCGCCCTCATCCTGCTTGCTTCCGGCTGGCGCTTGCAGGCGGCCAAAGCCGCTTGCAAGGATGAACAGCGGCGAGCTGGCTTTTCAGCTTTTCAATGCCCGTGGCGCGTACAAGAACGTGCAAGAGGCCGCTGCGAAGACGGCATAGCCAGCGGCCTTTCTGACCGTGCCGCTTGCAGCAGGTCCGGCCGCGCCGCTTCATTCATCCGCCGCAACGCTCCGCTCCGGGCGGCGTGAGCGATCCAGAACTCGCTGTCTGTTTTCCGGCCGCGCGTTGGCACGGGCGCTTTCGGCGGGCAAGGCTTCGCGCCATTTCTGCGCAACCCCTTCCGGCAAGCAAGGCGCGCCTCTGCGGGTTAAAAATTAAATTTAATTTAATATGATGCCCGCCATGCTGATCTCCACCCTTTCCCTGCTTTCTGGCGGCACGGCGCATGCCTTGCCGCGCCGCGCCTTGCGCTCCGGGCGGCTTCTTGCGCGCGGCCTGGCGCATGCCATTCGGGTTTTCTGCCTGTGCCGGGCCGTGCGCTGCGCTTTAGGGCTGGCCGTTTGCGGGGCGGCGCTGGCGCTTTCCGCCTGCTCGAAGGGAGGGGCGGGCGATGGCGCGCTCACGCTGTACGGCAATGTGGACATCCGGCAAATTGCGCTGGCGTTTGAAGGCTCCGGCCGCGTGCTGGAAATGGCCGTGGACGAAGGCGCGCGCGTGCAGGCCGGGCAGACGCTGGCCGTGCTGGACACGCAGACGCTGGCTTTGCAGGCTGCGCAGGCGCGCGCGCAAATCGAGGCGCAGCGCCAGAGCTTGCGCAAGCTGGAAAGCGGCACGCGCCCGCAGGAGGTGGCGCAGGCGCAAAGCCGCGTGGCCGCCGCCCGCGCCGATGCCGCCAGGGCGCGGCAAGACCTGGCCCGGCTGCGCCAGCTGGCTGGCGGCGGCGCGGCCAGCCGCCAGGCGCTGGAGCACGCGCAGACCGCCGCGCAGGTGGCCGAGGCCAAAGTCCGCGAGACGCAAGAGGCGCTGCGGCTGGCGCAGATTGGCCCGCGCGAGGAAGACATTGCCGCCGCCCGCGCGCAACTGAAAGCTGCCGAGGCCGCGCTGGCCCTGCTGGAGCATCAGATTGAGCAGGGCGCACTGCGCGCGCCCGTCAGCGCCGTGGTGCGCGCGCGCCTGCTGGAGCCGGGCGACATGGCCAGTCCCCAGCGGCCTGCCTACACGCTGGCGCTCACCCAGCCCAAGTGGGTGCGCGTGTATGTGGCCGAGCCGGATCTGGGCCGCGTGGCCCCCGGCATGCCCGCCGCCGTCACGACCGACAGCCAGCCGGATCAGCCCCTGCGCGGCACGGTGGGCTACATCGCCTCCGTGGCCGAATTCACGCCCCGGCAGGTGCAAACGGCCGAGCTGCGCACCAGCCTCGTCTATGAAGTGCGCGTGCAGGTGGATGACCCGGCCGACGCCTTGCGGCTGGGCCAGCCCGCTACCGTGCGGCTGCAAGGCGCGCCTGCCGCCGGCCAGCCTGCCCGTGCGCCCGCTGGCGGGCAGCCGTGAGCGGATTCATCTTCGCTCGCCTCCATGCCCTCCGCTGGCCAGCCCGTCCGGCTGAAGGCTGGGGGCGCGCCGCCAGATGGCATCAGAAACAGGAGCAAATTCAATGGGGTTGAAATGACTTCTTGCGCAGTTTCCACTAGGACATCATGCTATTGATACAGGAGCGAAATGATGCCGCCTGGCCCATCTGCCGCCTGCGCTGCGCGCACCCCAATCCGCCTGTTTCGCGGCGGGCGGGCCGTGCCCGGGCTGTAACGCCATGAGCTTCATCGTCCAGGCCCAAGGCATCAGCAAGACCTTCGCCGCGCCCGCAGGCGGGCGGCTGCACGCGCTGCGCGAGGTGTCGCTGCAAGCGCGCGCGGGGCAGCTCACGGCGCTGGTCGGGCCGGATGGCGCGGGCAAAACCACCCTCATGCGCCTGCTGGCCGCCCTGCTGGCGCCTGACGCGGGGCGCCTTGCCGTGCTGGGCCATGAGCTGGGCCAGGGCGGCGCGCGCCAGCCGCAGGCCGTGCAAAGCCGCATCAGCTACATGCCGCAGCGCTTTGGCCTGTATGAAGACTTGAGCGTGCAGGAAAACCTTGACTTGTATGCCGATCTGCACGGCGTGCCGCCCGCCGTGCGCGGCGCGCGCTACGCCCGGCTGCTGGAGATGACCGGCCTGGCGCGCTTTACCGGGCGTCCGGCGGGCAAGCTCTCCGGCGGCATGAAGCAAAAGCTGGGCCTGGCCTGCACGCTGGTGCGCTCGCCCGATTTGCTGCTGCTGGACGAACCCAGCGTGGGCGTCGATCCACTCTCGCGGCGCGACCTCTGGGCCATCGTGCAGCAGCTGGTGGAGGCCGAGGGCCTGAGCGTCATCGTCAGCACCGCCTACATGGACGAAGCCGCGCGCTGCGCCCAGGTGTTCGTGCTGCATCAGGGCCGCGTGCTTGCGCAGGGCGCGCCGCAAAGCCTGCGGGAAAAGGCGGCGGGGCTGACCTGCACGGCCTGGCCGCCCGCCGGACAGCCCCCGCGCCAGTTGCAGGCGCGCCTGATTGACGCGCGCCGCCTGATCGCCGACGCCGTGCCCGCTGGCGGCGCGGTGCGCTACATCCGCCAGCCCCATGCCAGCGCCGCCGATGTGGCTGCGCTGCTGCAAGGCGCGGCCACGCAGCCGCGCCCGGCCGGGCTGGAAGACGCCTTCATGCTCCTGCTGCGCCAGCATGAAGACGGCGCGCAGGCTGGCGAGGGCGCGGCAGCGGAAGCGGCGGCGAAGCCGGTAGTGGCGCAAGCCGCCGCAGAAGTTGCCGCAAACGTAGCCGCCAAAGAGCGCCCCGCCATCGCCGTGCGCGATCTGGTGCGCCGCTTTGGCGGCTTCACGGCGGTGGCCAGCACTTCGTTTGAAGTGGCGCGCGGCGAAATCTTCGGCCTGCTCGGCCCCAACGGCGCGGGCAAGACCACCACTTTCCGCATGCTCTGCGGCCTGCTGCCGGCCACCAGCGGCCAGCTTGAGGTGGCGGGGCTGAACCTGCGCACGGCCCGCGCCCAGGCGCGGGGGCGCATCGGCTACGTCTCGCAGAAATTCGCCCTCTACGGCAACCTGAGCGCGCGCGAGAACCTGGAGTTTTTCGGCGGCGCCTATGGCCTGCGCGGGCGCGAGCTGAGCCGCCGCGTGAGCGAGAGCCTGGCCGAATTCGGCCTGGACGGCAGCGCCCCCAGCGGCCTGCTGCCCGGCGGCTACAAGCAGCGCCTGGCGATGGCCGCCGCCCTCATCCACCGCCCGCAAATTCTGTTTCTGGATGAGCCGACCAGCGGCATCGACCCGCTGGCGCGCCGCGCTTTCTGGCGCGCCATCACCGCGCTGGCGCAAGGCGGGGTGACCGTCATCGTCACCACCCATTTCATGGAAGAGGCCGAGTACTGCGACCGCATCGCCATTCAGGACGCGGGCCGCCTGCTCGCGCTGGGCACGCCGCAGCAGGTGCGCCAGCTGGCCGGCGGCGCGCCCGATATGGACAGCGCCTTCATCGCCATCGTCGAGCAGGCGCGCGCCAGCGCATCAGAAACAGAAGCAAATTCAGGCAAGGAAAAAAGCCGCTGGCGCTTATTCCACTAGGACACATTGCTATCAAGAAAGTAGCGAGAAAAATGCCTTCCCCAGACTCAATCCTGAAAGCAGGCCTCATGACCGCATCGCCTGCTTGCTGCATTCGCGCCGCGCGGGCGGCAGGCGGGCCGCTGCAATGAGCGCCCCGCTGCCTGCGGGCGGCTTTTTGCGCCGCCTGGCCGCGCTCACGCGCAAGGAGACGCGGCAGATGCTGCGCGACAAGAGCAATCTGCTCATGGGCCTGCTGCTGCCGCTGGCGCTGATATGGCTGTTTGGCTACGGCCTGTCGTTTGACGTGAACCGCGTGCCGGTGGCCGTGGTGCTGCAAGACCCGGCCCCGGCGGCGCGGCAGGCGCTGGCCGGGCTGCAAGGCTCGCGCTACTTTGACGCGCGCTGGATGACGGACATGCACGCCGCCCGGCAAGCCATGCGCCAGGGCGAGGTGGACGCCATCGTGCAGGCGCCGGGCGACTTCGCGGCGCGGCTGGCGGCGGGCGGCGCGGCGGTGCAGCTCATTCTGAACGGCCTGGACGCCACCACGGCCAGCGCGGTGGAAGGCTACGTGGAGGCGGCGCTGGCGCTGCCCGCCGCGAAAGAAGCCGGCCGCGCCGCCGCCCGCACGGGCGCGCAGGCCGCGCGGGTGGAAGTGGTGCAGCGCCTGTGGTTCAACGAAGCGGGCATCAGCGTCTGGTATCTGGTGCCGGGGCTGGTGGTGCTCATCCTCACGCTGATCGGGGCGTTTCTGACTTCGCTGCTGATCGCGCGCGAATGGGAGCGCGGCACGCTGGAGGCGCTGTTCGTCACGCCCGCGCGGCCGCTGGAAATCGTGCTGTCCAAGCTTGCGCCCTGGCTGCTGGTGGGGCTGGCGGATGTGGTCATGTGCCTGCTGGCGGCGCGCCTGACCTTTCACGTGCCCATGCGCGGGCCGCTGGCGCTGGTTTTGGCGGCGGCGCTTCTCTATCTGACCGTGTCGCTGCTGCTGGGGCTGTTCATCTCGGGCGTCACGCGCAACCAGTTCCAGGCCAGCCAGGTGGCGCTGCTGGCGAGCTTTCTGCCCGCCACGGTGCTCTCGGGTTTCATGTTTGACCTGCGCAACATGCCTGCCGCCGTGCAGTTCATCGGGCAGCTGATGCCCGCCACGCACTTCATGGGCGTGATGAAAACGCTGTTTCTGGCGGGCGCGGACAGCGCGGCCACGCAGGCGGCCATCGCGCGCGGCATGGCCACGCTCGCGGCCTACGCGCTGGCGCTGGCCTGGGCCACGCAGCGCACGCTGCGCAAAACACTGGACTGAAGCCCATGTTCCGCACCTTCATTTCCGCCTTGGCCGATGCCTGCTGGCGCACTACCGCGCTGATGCGCAAGGAGCTGCTGACGCTGCTGAAAGACCCGGCCAACCGCATCATCTTGCTCGTGCCCGCGCTGCTTCAGGCGCTGCTGTTCGGCTATGCGCTGAGCTTTGAGCTGAAGCACGCGCCCTACGCCGTGCTGGAGCCAAGCCGCAGCGCCGCCTCCGCCGCCTTGCTGGCGCGGCTGGACAGCACGGGCGTTTTCAAGCGCGTGGCCACGCTTTCTTCAGCCAGCCAGATCGCCCCGGCCATAGACAGCGGGCGGGCGCTGGCCGTCATCACCTTCCCGCCCGATTTCGCGCAGCGCCTGGCGCAAGGTCAGGCCGCGCCCGTGCAAGTGGTGCTGGACGCGCGCAACTCCTCCACCGCCGCAGCGGCGGGCAGCCAGATCGCCGCCATCGCCGCGCGCTACAACGAGCAGGAGCTGGGCCTTGCGCCCGGCATCCGCGTGCAGCGGCGGGCGTGGTTCAACCCCAACCTGGACTCCGGCTGGCACCTGCTGCCGGGGCTGATCGCCTCGCTCAGCATGATCCAGACCATGCTGCTGGCCGCCTTGAGCGTGGCGCGCGAGCGCGAGCAGGGCACGTTTGACCAGCTGCTCGTCACGCCGCTGACGCCGCTGCAAATTCTCATCGGCAAGGCGCTGCCGTCCATGCTGGTGGGGCTGCTGCAATCGAGCCTCGTGCTGCTCATCATCCGCTTCTGGTTCCAGGTGCCGATGGCCGGCTCCCTCTGGCTGCTCTACCTGGGCCTGCTGGCCTTCAACGCGGCCACCGTGGGCGTGGGGCTGTCGGTTTCGGCGCTGTCGCTGACCATGCAGCAGGCCATGCTCTACAACTTCATGCTCGTCTTGCCCATGACCTTGCTGTCGGGCCTGATGACCCCCGTGCGCAACATGCCGCAGGCGCTGCAAGCGGCCACGCATGCGAACCCGCTGCGCTTTGGCGTCAGCATCGTGCGCCGCGTCTATCTGGAAGGCGCCACGCTGACCGACGTGGCCCCCGATTTCCTGCCCCTGCTCGCCATGACCGCCCTTTCCCTGCCCCTGGCCGCCTGGCTGTTCAGAAACCGGCTGGGGTGAAGGCGCGTGCAGCCAGCCTGTTTTTCGCTACCGTATTCATAGCATGATGTCCTAGGGGAATGTGCGCAAAGCGGCTTTTCTACCCCGCCAGATTTGCTTCTGTTTTTGATGCCCTGCGGCGCGGGCGCGTGAGCCAGCACAGCAGCAAGGCGGCCGCTCCGGCCAGGCTGGGCAGCCAGGCCGGCAGCGTGGCCAGCCAGCGGGCGGCCAGGCGCAGGGCCTGGCCCTTGTAGGCCACCTTGGCGGCGCGGGCGCTGTATTTGGCAAAGCGCGCGACGCCCATTTCGTTCAGCGCGCGCAGGCCCTGGCGGCCATAGGTGGCGGCCCTTTGCACGGCGGCCGGCCCCATGCGCTCGGTCAGCGCCAGGCTTTCGGCAAGCGGCGCGCCGGTGATGTCTTGCAGCACGGCAGCGCGCGCGCCGTGGGCGCGGGCCAGGCGCGCGGCGCGCGAGAGCGAGGCGGCGTCGGTGGTGGCGGCCAGCAGGCGCGCGCCGCCGGGCGTGGCGGCCAGCGCGCTAACGTCGGCCAGGGTGCCCTTCAAACCGGCCAGCTCGTGCGCCATTTCGCTCAGGCGGCGCTGCTGGCGCAGGCGCGCGGCGGCGCGCATGAGCATCTCGCCCAGCCAGCCGGGCAGCGCGTTCGCGCGGCGCAGCCATTTGAGGGCCGACAGGCCGCTTTTGGCCGTGGCGGCGGCCGCGACGGCGGGCGCGGTGGCGCCGCCGGAGGGCGCGGCGGCAGCGGCTCCGCCTGCCTGCACCGCCGTGGCGGCCACGCCCAGGCTGGCCAGGGCGATGAGCACGGGGTCGGTTTCTTCGCCTTGCGCGTAGAGCCAGCCCTGCCGGGCGAGGTCGCGCAGGTCGCCAATCACCAGAAAGTCGCTGATGACGCCGGCGGCCTGGCCCACGGCTTCGTCGCTTTGGCCGCTCCACACGCCTTCGGCGGCTTTGCCGGCCTGGTAGGCGAGGCTTTCGCGCCGGGCGGCGATTTCCCGCGCCAGATGCTGCGCCGCCGGATCGCCGCGCACGTAGCCGTAGGCCATGAAGTAGTCGAGATACTGCGCGGCCTCGGCGTAGCGCTCTTGCGCCACCAGCTCGCGCGTGCGCGGCAGCGGGTCGGTGCGGGTGAGGGCCAGCACGGCAAGCTGTTCATGCACCGGCCCTTGCGTGAGCCACAGGGGCGCGCCCAGCAGGGCCAGGCTGATCAGGACGGCAAGAAGGCGGAGCATGGCGCAAGAGAGCAAAGCGTCAGATTCTTGCTATTTGGTTCATAGCATGCAGTCCTGGTGGACATTGCGAAAACAGGCTTTTCAGACCCCTTGGATTCGCTCCTGTTTTTGAATGCCGCGCGGCAGCGCGGTTTCAGGCAGCGGATTCAGGCCGTGAACGCCAGCGGGCGGCCCGCGCAGTCGCTGGCAAGGGTGGAGAGATCGGCAAAGAAGTCGTTGCCGGTTTTGGTGTCGTGCCAGATGCCGTCTGCCCAGCGGTAGTGGAAGCCGCCAGCGCGCGCGGCCATCCAGATTTCGTGCAAGGGGCGTTGCAGGTTGATGACGAGCTGGCTGCCGTTGGCGAAGGTGAGCGTCATCAGGCCGCCCGCGCGCTGGTTGTCGATGTCGGCGTCGGTGTCTTCGTTGAGGGCGTCGCACTGCTCCTCAACACGGCGCAAAAGGGCTTCTGCCAAATCAAGGTATTCAATGTCGGTCATTACAATCATTTTTCATGAAGCAGCACGCGAATATTTTATTAATCCCGTTAATCCGCCCGATTAATCGCATATTTGCGGCTTGCGCGGCAGTTGGGCTGGCCGGCGCTTTGGCGGGCTGCGGCCAGCGCGGGCCGCTGTATTTGCCCGACACGCCGGCTGCCCGCCAGCGGGCCACGCTGCCCGAGACGCTCTGGCCTGCGGGCCATGAAGCGGCGGAACCCGCTGCCGAACCTGCCGCTGAATCTGCCGCTGAATCTGCACGCCCGGCCCTGCCGCAACCTGATTTTTCTGCCCCATGAATTCATTTCCCTTGCCCGGCGCGCCGGTTTTTCACCGCAGTGAAAACGGCGCGTTGATGATTGAAGACCTTGGCCTGGATGAGCTGGCCCAGGAGCACGGCACGCCGCTTTTCGTTTACTCGCAGGCGGCCATTGAAAGCGCGCTGTCGGCCTGGCAGCGCGGGCTGGCCGGGCGTGACGCGCTGGTGTGCTACGCCGTCAAGGCCAATTCCTCGCAGGCCATTCTCAGCTTGCTGGCGCAGGCCGGCTGCGGGTTTGACATCGTTTCGGGCGGCGAGCTGGCGCGCGCGCTGGCCGCTGGCGCGGAGCCGGAAAAAATCGTCTTTTCCGGCGTGGGCAAGACCCGCCGCGAGATGCAGGCCGCGCTGGAGGCGGGCATTGGCTGCTTCAACGTGGAAAGCGAAGCCGAGCTGCTGGCCCTCAACGACGTGGCCGCCGCCTGCGGCCTGACGGCGCCCGTGAGCATCCGCGTCAATCCTGACGTGGACGCGCGCACGCACCCCTACATCTCCACCGGCCTGCGTGACAACAAGTTCGGCATCGCCCACGATCACGCCCTGGCCGCCTGCCAGCTGGCCGCTTCGCTGCCGGGGCTGCGCGTGGCAGGCATCGGCTGCCACATCGGCTCGCAAATCACCGAGGCCGCGCCGTATCTGGACGCGCTGGAGCGCGTGCTCGATTTGCTCGAAGCCATCGAGGCCGCCGGCGTGCCGCTGGGCCAGATTGACCTGGGCGGCGGCCTGGGCATTGCCTACGCCGATGAGACGCCCCCCGCCGCCGACGCGCTGTGCCAGCTGCTGCTGGCGCGGCTGGATGCGCGCGGCCACGGCCAGCGCCGCCTCATCGTGGAGCCGGGGCGCGCGCTGGTGGGCAACGCGGGCGTGTGCCTGACCGAGGTGCTGTACCTGAAGCCGGGCGAGGACAAGAGCTTTTGCATCGTGGATGCCGCCATGAACGACGTGCCGCGCCCCGCGCTGTATGAGGCTTTTCACCGCATCGAACCCTTGCAGGCCGCAGCCGAAGGCGCGCCCGGGCGCGTGTATGACGTGGTCGGCCCCGTGTGCGAAAGCGGCGACTGGCTGGGCCGCCGCCGCCTGCTGGCCGTGCAGCCCGGCGACAGGCTCGCCGTGTTTTCCGCCGGCGCTTACTGCATGAGCATGGCCAGCAACTACAACAGCCGCCCGCGCGCGGCCGAAGTGCTGGTCAGCGGCGACATGGCCCGCGTCATCCGCCAGCGCGAAACCATCGAAGACTTGCTGCGCGGCGAGCTGCCCTGAAAGCCTGACCGGAAAACAGGCTCCGGAAAAGGCGCGCCCGCCGCCAGGGCCAGAGGCGAGCCAGGGAGCGCGCCGGAAACAGGCCAGGCGCAGGCGGCAGACACGAAGGACTGAAGCAAGGCGCTTTTCGCTCCTTTATCCGTAGCAATGGGTCCTGGTGGAACCAGCGCAAAGCGGTATTTCAGACTCTTGAATTTGCTCCTGTTTCTGATGCAATCCGGCAGGCGCTGCTCCCGCTGCCAGCGCCTGGCGCTTGCGGGCGGGCCGCAAGCCGCTTTCTACAGCGCGCGGCTGATGATGATTTTTTGCACGTCGCTGGTGCCTTCGTAGATTTGGCACACGCGCACGTCGCGGTAGATGCGCTCGACGGGAAAGTCTGCCGTCACGCCGTAGCCGCCCAGGGTCTGGATGGCGGTGGAGCACACGTGTTCTGCCGCTTCGCTGGCAAAGAGCTTGGCCATGGCGGCTTCTTTCAGGCAGGGCTGGCCCGCGTCGCGCAGGGCGGCGGCGTGCCAGATGAGCTGGCGGGCCGCTTCCAGGCGCGTGGCGCAGTCAGCCAGGCGGAAGGCCACGGCCTGGTGCTCGAAGATGGGCACGCCGAAGGCTTCGCGCTCCTTGGCGTAGCGGATGGCGAACTCCAGCGCGCTGCGCGCCATGCCCACGCTTTGCGAGGCGATGCCGATGCGCCCGCCTTCAAGGGCGGACAGGGCGATCTTGTAGCCCTCGCCTTCTTCGCCAATGCGGTTCTGGCCGGGAATGCGGCAGTCTTGCAGCAGGATTTGCGCGGTGTCGCTGCTGTGCTGGCCCAGCTTGCGCTCCAGGCCAGCCACTTTCCAGCCCGGGTTGCTGGTGGGCACGATGAAAGCGCTCAGGCCCTTTTTGCCTGCGTTTTTGTCGGTGACGGCGATGACGATGGCGGCCTGGCCGTTCTGGCCGCTGGTGATGAATTGCTTGACGCCGTTGAGCGCGTATTCGCCGCCTTCGCGCGTGGCGGTGGTGCGCACGGCCGATGCGTCGCTGCCCGCGTGCGGCTCGGTCAGGCAGAAAGCGCCCAGGATGTCGCCGCGCGCGGCGGGAACCAGCCATTGCTGTTTTTGCGCCTGCGTGCCGTATTTCATGAGGATGGCGTTGTAGGGGCAGTTGGTCACGCTGATGGCGGTGCTGGTGCCGCCGTCGCCTGCGGCGATTTCTTCGAGCACGAGCGAGAGCGTCAGGTAGTCCAGCCCCGCGCCGCCGTACTCTTCGGGCACGCAAATGCCGTAGCAGCCCAGCGCGGCCAGGCCCTTGTGGGCCTGCCGGGGAAAGGTGTGATCGCGGTCCCACTGGGCGGCATGGGGCCAGAGTTCTTCCTGCGCGAAGGCGCGCACGGCGTCGCGGATCATTTTCTGGTCTTGCGTCAGCAGCATGGCTGGTCTCCTGGGTTGGTTGGGGAAAGGCGTTTTTTATGGGCGGCGCGCGCGCCTGGCAATGCCTGCAAACCCTGCCTTCGCGCCTACCATCAGGGCCGCATGCCGCACGCTTGCGCAGCGCTTGCGTGTCCGCGCATTCGAGAACTTGAGGAGAGTCCGGAAAATGAGCTTGTTTCAATGGCAGCCGCGCCCCATGCAGGCGCTGCAAGGCGGCGGCGTGATTGCGCCCGATGAGCGCCTGCCCTGGCCGCAGACGGCGGCAATGGGGGTGCAGCACGTGATCGCCATGTTCGGCGCAACGGTGCTGGCGCCCATCCTCATGGGTTTTGACCCGAACGTCGCCATTCTCATGAGCGGCATGGGCACGCTGCTGTTCTACCTGGTCACGGGCGGGCGGGTGCCGAGCTATCTGGGTTCGTCATTTGCCTTCATCGGCGTGGTGATTGCGGCCACGGGCTACGGCGGGCAGGGGCCGAATGCGCAGATGGCCGTGGCGCTGGGCGGCATCATGGCCTGCGGCGTCATTTACATGCTGCTGGGCGCGCTGGTGCAGGCCGTGGGCGCAGGCTGGATCGAGCGGCTGATGCCGCCGGTGGTCACCGGCTCGGTGGTGGCCGTGATCGGCCTGAACCTGGCGCGCGTGCCCATCAAGAACATGGCGCCCACGCCGTTTGACGCCTGGATGCAGGCGGCCACTTTCCTGTGCGTGGCGCTCATCGCGGTGTTTGCGCGCGGCATGCTCCAGCGCCTGCTCATCCTGGCCGGGCTGCTGGCGGCCACGGCGCTGTATGCCGTGCTGACCAACGGACTGGGGCTGGGCGCGCCCATAGACACATCGGGCATCGCCGCCGCGCCCTGGCTGGGGCTGCCCCGGCTGGCAACGCCAGCGTTTGACCCCAACGCCATCGCCCTCATCGCGCCGGTGGCGCTCATTCTGGTGGTGGAAAACCTGGGCCACCTCAAGGCCGTGGCGGCCATGACGGGCCGCAGCATGGACGCCCACATGGGCCGCGCCTTCATGGGCGACGGGCTGGCCACCATCCTCAGCGCCGCGTCAGGCGGCACGGGCGTGACCACGTATGCCGAAAACATTGGCGTGATGGCCGCCACGCGCATCTATTCCACCGCCGTGTTCGTCGTGGCCGCATGCATGGCGCTGCTGCTGGGTTTTTCGCCCAAGTTCGGCGCGCTCATTCAGGCCATTCCGCCTGCGGTGATGGGGGGCGTTTCCATCGTGGTGTTTGGCCTCATCACGGTGGCCGGGGCGCGCATCTGGGTGGAAAACAAGGTGAATTTCGCCGACAGCGCCAATTTGCTGACGGCGGCCATCACGCTGGTGCTGGGCACGGGCGATTTCACGCTGGGTTTTGGCCGCTTCGAGCTGGGCGGCATTGGCACGGCCACTTTCGGCGCGATCTTGCTGCACGCGCTGCTGCGCCGGGGGCGGCGCGGCCTGACGGCCAGGTAAGAGGGCGTGTGCGGCGGCAAACCGCCGTCCGCGCGCGAGCAACAAAAAAGGCAGCGCGAGGCTGCCTTTTTTGCGGAGATTCGCGGAAAGAGCGCGTCCGCTTTTCAGCGGGCCACCTTGCCGTAGCGGTTGCGGAATTTCTCGACGCGCCCGCCCATGTTGTCCACCGACTTTTGCGTGCCGGTGTAGAAGGGATGCGATTCGCTGGAAGTGTCGAGCTTGAACAGGGGCAGTTCGCGGCCATCGTCCATCTTCACGGTTTCCTTGGTGTTCACGCAGGAGCGGGTGACGAATTTGAAGCCGTTGGACAGGTCTACGAAGCAGACTTCGCGGTATTCGGGGTGGATGCCTTCGCGCATGGATGTTTCCTTTGGGCTGATGCGGCAGCCACGCTGGCCCATCCAGCGCACTTGCCGCGAAAAAACGGGGGATTCTAGGGTTTTGGGGCTGTCTGGCAAGCCGCTTCTGAAAAAGAAGCAAATTCAGGGCTGCCTGAATGCGCTTTCCCGCAATGAATACGGGGACATTCTGCTATGAATCAAGGAGCTAATCTGACCGGGTGGGGCGTTAGCTGCCCCGGCGCATCATGTCGAAAAACTCGACATTGGTCTTGGTGGCCTTCATGCTCTTGATGACCATTTCCATGGCCTCGATTTCGTCCATGTTGTACATGAACTGGCGCAGGATGCGGGTTTTTTGCAGCACGTCGGGCGGCAGCAGCAGCTCTTCGCGGCGGGTGCCGCTGCGGTTGAGCTGGATGCTGGGGAACACGCGCTTTTCATAGAGGCGCCGGTCCAGATGGATTTCACTGTTGCCGGTGCCCTTGAACTCTTCAAAAATGACTTCGTCCATGCGGCTGCCGGTGTCGATCAGCGCGGTGGCGATGATGGTGAGCGAGCCGCCTTCTTCCACGTTGCGCGCCGCGCCCAGAAAGCGCTTGGGGCGGTGCAGCGCGTTGGCGTCCACGCCGCCGGTGAGCACTTTGCCGCTGGAGGGCACCACGTTGTTGTAGGCGCGGGCCAGGCGGGTGATGGAGTCCAGCAGGATGACCACGTCTTTTTTCAGCTCGACCAGGCGTTTGGCGCGCTCGATCACCATTTCGGCCACGTGCACGTGGCGCGAGGCCGGTTCGTCAAACGTGGAGGCGATGACTTCGGCCTTGACGGAGCGCTGCATGTCCGTGACTTCTTCGGGGCGCTCGTCCACCAGCAGCACCATCATGTGGCTGTCGGGGTAGTTGGTGCTGATGGCGTGGGCGATGGTTTGCATCATCACCGTTTTGCCGCTCTTGGGCGGAGCCACGATGAGGGCGCGCTGGCCTTTGCCGATGGGGGCGATCACGTCGATGATGCGGCCCGTGATGTTTTCCTCGCCCTTGAAGTTGTCGCGCTCCAGCCGCATCAGCTCCTTCGGAAAGAGCGGCGTGAGGTTCTCGAACATGATCTTGTGCTTGTTCTGCTCGGGCGGCAGGCCATTGACCTTGTCGAGCTTGGTCAGCGCGAAATAGCGTTCGCCGTCTTTTGGGATGCGCACCTCGCCTTCGATCATGTCGCCCGTGTGCAGGTTGAAGCGGCGCACCTGGCTGGGGCTGATGTAGATGTCGTCCGTGCTGGCGGTGTAGCTGGTGTCGGGGCTGCGCAGAAAGCCGAAGCCGTCGGGCAGGATTTCCAGCACGCCGTCGGCAAAAACCTGCTCGCCGGCGCGGGCGCGCTTTTTGATGATGGCGAACATCAGCTCCTGCTTGCGCATGCGGCCGGTGTTTTCGATTTCCAGTGCCTCGGCCTGCTTGAGCACTTCGGAGACGTGCAGGGCCTTGAGTTCGTTCAGGTGCATGGAACCAGTCTGGCAGTGATTTCAGCCCGCAAGGCAGGCTGCGTGGGTTGCAAAAGAAGAAAGGGAAAGGGCGCGGCGCAATGGCGCGGGGAAAGGGCTGCGCAAGCCTGAACCGGTTGCGGCCCTGGCTCCAGTGGCGGCAGGCGTTGCTGGCCTGCTTTTGCCGCTTGCGGCGCGCAAGAAGCGCGCGGCGCGCCAGCCAGGCGCCTGGCTGGCAAGGGGCGGATTATTGCAGGAAAACCCAAAAGAAAAAGGCATGCGCCGCAACGGGCCGCATGCCTTCTGGAGGTGGCGCAAAAGCGCCAAGAGTCAGACGTGCTGATCCACCAGCGCCGCCATCTGCGCCTTGGTCATGGCGCCGACTTTGGTGGCGGCCAGCTGGCCGTTTTTGAAGACCATGAGCGTGGGAATGCCGCGAATGCCAAAACGCGCGGGCGTGGCGGTGTTTTCGTCGATGTTCATCTTCACGATCTGCAACTTGCCTTCGTAGGCGGCGGCCAGTTCGTCCAGCGCGGGGGCGATGGACCGGCACGGGCCGCACCATTCAGCCCAGAAGTCCAGCAGCACGGGCTTGTCGGACTGGAGAACGTCGGCTTCAAACGAGGCGTCGCTGGTGTGCTTGATGAGTGCGCTTGCCATGAGAAAAGGCTCCTGTGTAACGATAAAGTCATTCTATTTTTGCAGAAACTTTCACGGCCCGTCTGCGGCCTCTTGCACAGCTCTTTGCCATGAACGGCATTGCTTTTCCTCCTGATTCTTCCCTCGGCGCCCCCCCCGGTCTGCCCGCCCTGGCCCTCTGGCGCGAGGCGCTGGCGCGTGTGCGAGAGCACCTGGACGTATGCAAGGCGCATCCGGCCCGCAGCGTGGTGCTGCTGCCTTTCGCGCAGCTGCTGCCGGTGGCGCAAAGCCAGTGGGCCGCGCTGTATCCCGATGGTTTTGCGCCGCACTTCGAGACCACGCACACCTGGGCGCAGCGCCTGGCCTGCTTCACGCCCGGCCCGTATGACATCAGCTTCAGCGCCGCGCGCGACGCGCTCACTGCCCGCGACCTGCTGGAAAGCGCGCGCATGGCGCTGCCGCGTGATGCTGCCCGCGACGCCTTCACGCCTTTGCTGGTGCAGGCGGCCCTGCAAGTGGCTCCGCTGGCCGCCGCCGTGCCTTCGCGCCAGCGGGCGGACTGGGGCCGCTGGGCCGCTGAAGCCGTGCCTGCGCCGTCTGATGGCTGGCTGGCGCACGAAAACGCCCTGATGCGCCTGGCCCTGCGTTGGGCCGCCGCCAGCGACTACGCCACCGACGTGCTTTTTGCTGCGCGCACGCTGGAGCAAACGGATGCGCTCATCGCCTTTCATGGCGCGCAGGCCGACGAGCTGACCGGCTCGCTCATTGACTTTTTCACCCCTGAAAAATCCATTTCCCTGCCGCTGCCCGCGCCGCCCGCGCCAGAGGCTTCATCCGCCGCAGAGCGCATTCGCCTGCACCCCGCGCCGGATGCAGAAAGCGAAGCCCGGCGCGCCGCCGCTTGCGTGCTGGCGCACCTGGCCGCCGGGCGCGCCCCCGTGGCCCTGGCCAGCAGCGACCGCGCCCTCATGCGCCGCGTGCGCGCCTTGCTGGGCGAGCGCCTGAACGTGCGCGACGAAACGGGCTGGAAGCTCTCCACCACCCAGTCCGCCGCCATCCTCATGGCTGCCCTGCACGCCTGCGCCCGCCAGGCCAGCAGCGACGACGTGCTGGCCTGGCTCAAGCTCGCCCCCGCCGCCAGCGCCTGGCCCGCGCGCGCCGTGCCCGAGCTGGAAGCCTATTTGCGCCGCCATGCCGTGAGCCAGTGGCCCCAGAGCCTGCCGGAAGACGCGCCGCCCCATCTGGAGCAGGCCCTGCAAGCCATCCATGCCGCGCGCGCCGCCTGCCAGGCCCCGCGCGCCCTGCCCGCCTGGCTGACGGCCCTGCGCGATCTGCTGCAAGCTGCTGGCCAGTGGGAGCCGCTGGCGCAAGACGCCGCTGGCGCGCGCGTGCTGGAAACCCTTTTGCTGACGGACACCGCTGCCCTGCACGAACTGCCCGCCGCCCGCCAGCGCCTGAGCCTGCCCGCATTCACCGCCTGGGCGGCTGACGCGCTGGAAGCCGCCAGCTTCATTCCGCCTGCCGCGCCCCAGCCCGATCTCATCTTGCTGCCGCTGGCGCAAGTCATGGGCCGGCCGCTTGCCGCGCTGGTGCTGCCCGGCTGCGATGAAAACCATCTGCCCCTGGCCCCCGAGCCGCCCGGCTTGTGGACGCCGCCGCAGCGCGCCCACTTGCGCCTGCCCACGCAAGCTGCGCAGCAGGCCGCCCAGCAAACCGCCTGGCAGCACGCCCTGGCCGTGCCTTGTGTGGACTTGCTCTGGCGGCAAGGCGACGAGCGCGGCCAGCCCCTGCTCGCCAGCCCGCTGGTGCGCCATCTCGCGCTGCAACTGGGGCTGAATGAAACGGCAGACGATCCCTGCTCCACCCGCGCCATTGACCCCGCGCCCACGCCGCGCCCCGCGCCGCAAGGCAGCGCCCTGCCGGTTGTCACGCTCTCGGCCAGCGCCTATGGCGACTTGCGCGCCTGCCCCTACCGCTTTTTCGCCCTGCGCCAGCTCAATCTGAAGGAAGCGCCCGAACTCGATGCCGGGCCTGACAAACGCGACTTCGGCAACTGGCTGCACGCCACGCTCCACCACTTTCATGAACGCCTGAAAGCCGACCCGCAAGCAGACCGCCCCACCCGCGCCGCCTGGCTGGATGAAGCCGCCCAGGTCGTCACGCAAGAAAAAGCCCTGCCGGAAAGCGACTTTTTGCCTTTCTCCGCCCAGTGGCCTGCTTTGCGCGAGAGCTATCTGGACTGGCTGGCGCAGCATGAAAAGCAAGGCCATCACTACGAGCGCGGTGAAGAAGATGCCGCCTCAGCCCTCGGCCCCGTCACCCTGCAGGGCCGTATCGACCGCATCGACAGCGCCCCCGGCCAGCCCCCCCGGCGCCTGCTGCTGGACTACAAAACCGAAAGCCTGGACCGCACCAAGAGCCGCGTGAAAGACGCCGAAGACATCCAGCTGCCCTTTTACGCCGCCTTGCTGCCCGATGACGAAGTGCAGGCCGCCTACCTCAGCGTCAGCGAACGCGCGCCTGTCCAGACCGTCGATCAGCCCAGCCTCACCGCCTTGCGGGACGCCCTTGTGCAAGGCGTTTCGCACGACATGCGCGCCATCGCCGCGGGCGCGCCCTTGCCGGCGCTGGGCGAAGGCAGCGCCTGCACCTGGTGCGCCGCGCGCGGCCTGTGCCGCCGCGATTTCTGGAGCGAAGCGCCCGCCTCACCCCGGCCATAGCCGCCCGCCGGAACGGGCTGCGGCCGTTACGGGTCGATGGCGTCCATCCAGGCAAAAAGCTCATCCAGGTCGTAGTCGCCGCCGTGGGGGCGCTCCCAGGACAGGGCGAAGTCCACGACGTAGCTGCGGTTTTGCAGGGTGAGGGCGAGGATGGCGGGAATGGCCAGCGACGTGTCGCTGTCCTTGCTGCCCTGGCGTATGCGCCAGTAGCGCGCCGTCCAGCTGCCCGCCCAGCCGGCGTAGCTCATGGCGTTCATCTGGCGCACCGTGGCCTTGTCGGCGCGCAGCGCCTGGCCTTCGGGCGCGTGTTCGGCGGAATAGGCGGTGAAGTGGCGCTTGTCATGGCGGGCGTCGCCGAAAAGCTGGTTTTCGCCGCTGGACAGATCCAGCGCGTCAAACGCGGGCGGCGTTTTCATGCGGCCCAGGTGGCGCAGGTAGCGCTCAAAGTCCAGCCCGGTCACTTCCCCGTCCTTGATTTGCAGCCAGCCGAAGGACGAAAGGTTCTGCCCTTCATTCAGCGCCTTTTGCGCCGAGGCGGTCACGAGCGCGGCCAGGTAGCGGCGGAAGGTGCCTTGGCCCTCGGCGTCCAGCGTCAGCAGGCGGCCGTAGGCGTTCCTGAGGCCCAGGCTGTTGAGATAGGGCGCGAAAGCGGAGGCCAGCGCGGCGGAAACGGCCTTTTGCTCCGCATTGAGCGTGCCTGCCACGGTCTTGCGCTGCACCTTGTAGTCGAGCATCGAGATGTCGATTTTTTTGTAATCGTCGATGCCCCTGAACTGCCACTCGTAGGCCGCATCGGCGTGCTCCAGATTGGTGATGGGGCAGTAGGCGGAGACGGCGAAGATGTGATCGCGCTCCTCGGCTGCGCCCGCCTCCTTCAGGGCGGCGGCGTAATCGTCATGGTTGCCGCTGGCGCCCAGCAGGGCCGAAAGCGCACCGCCCGCGCTCGTGCCGTTGGAGATGATTTTGTCGGTGTCGCCGGGCATGCGCGAGTCGTTGTGGCGCAGCCAGCGCACGGCGGCTTTCAGATCAACGATGGCCGCCGGGGCCTTGCCGCTGGCCTGCGTGCGCCCGCGCGCGCCGGGCGAAGCCACCACGTAGCCCTTCACCAGCGCCATGGCAATGGCGTTGGGCGCATCGCTTCTGGCTCCGCCGTCCATGCCGCGCGCCGCTGGCGTGCCGGGCTTGGCGGGCATGTAGCCGCCAATCTGGTTGGGCAGGAAGATGGGCGCGGTCTTGGCGTCGTAGCGCCCCACCTGGCCGCCGTTGAAATAAGCCTCCGGAATGTAGATGTTCATCACCTGATAGTCGCTTTGCGCAGGGCGGCTCACGTAAGGCACGCCCTCCCAGGCGCGCACCGTCACGCTTTGCCCGCCCGCGCTCACCTGCTGCGTGGTGTAGCGCCCGGCGTCAAACGCCAGCGGATCGGCCGCAGGCGCGGCCAAAGCAACTTGAACGGCAATGGCCTCCGGCGGCTGCCGCAGATCGCCCGCAGGCGCGGAAGAAGCCGAAGGAGCGCTCTGGCAGGCGGCCAGCGCCAAAGCGGCCAGCGGCGCAAGAAGGAAAGGCAGGCGGGGCATGGAAGCATCCTTTCAGGGTTGGGCAGACAAAAAGACGCAGGCAAGACCGCACCTTGCCGCGCCTTGCACGCATGGCCAGGGCCGCAAACCGCGCACAGACAGCCCAGGCCATGCATGGGACAGACTCTATATAGCTCCTGTATCAATAGCATGACGTCCTAGTGGGATAAGCGCAGAAGCCCTTTTTGACCCCTTCAAATTTGCTTCTGTTTTTGATGCACCGGATCGGCCACCCCGGGCGGCCAGCGCGCCAGGCGGGCGCCGGGCCATGCGAAGCGCAGCGCCCTGCCGGGGCCTTCCTAGAATCGCCGCGCACTACAAAGGCTTTTGTCACATGTTCAGCTTTTTCCGCCGCAAGAAAACCGAAGCCGGGCCTGAAGCCGGGCCTGAAGCTGGCGCATCTTCCGCAGATGCCCCCGCAGATGCAGCCCCGGCTGCGCCCGCGCCTGAGCCGGAACCGGCCGGGCCGGCCCCGGGCTGGCTGGCCCGCCTGCGCGGCGGCCTGACGGGCGCGGCCCCGGCATCGCCCGCCTCCCCCGCCGCGCCATCACAAGCGCAAGAAAGCGCACCGCCCGCTGAAACCGCCGCGCCTCAAGTCTCGCCAGTCACGCCTGCCGCGCCTGCTGAAGCGCCGCCCGCAGCCGCCGCCTCTGCGCCCCCCGCCCCCGCTCCGGCGGCCCCTGCCGCCGCCGCGCCCGCCGCCTTGCCGCCTGCGGCGCCTGACCTGTCCGAGCCGCCCGCGCCGCCCGTGCCGCAGGCTGAACCCGCGCCCGCCCCTGCCGCCACGCCTGAACCGGCTGCGCCGCAGCCTTCGCCTGCGGCCTCATCCGCCCCGCCAGCAAACCGCGCAAGCTGGTTCGTCCGCCTCAAAAGCGGCCTGAAAAAAACCGGCAGCAGCCTCACCACCGTCTTTACCGGCACGCACATTGACGAAGCGCTGTATGAAGACCTGGAGACCGCCCTGCTCATGGCCGACGCGGGCGTGGCCGCCACGCAATACCTGCTCCATGACTTGCGCCAGCGCGTCAAACAGGCCCGCGCAACCGAACCCGCCCAGGTGCGCGCCCTGCTGGCCGACGCGCTGGCCGATTTGCTTGCGCCGCTGCAAAAGCCGCTGGTCGTGGGTGAGTACTGCCCCACCGTCATCATGGTGGCGGGCGTGAACGGCGCGGGCAAAACCACTTCCATCGGCAAGCTCACGCGCCACCTGGCCGACGCGGGCTGCTCCGTGCTGCTGGCCGCCGCCGACACCTTCCGCGCCGCCGCCCGCGAGCAGCTGGGCGTGTGGGCCGACCGCAACCGCGTGGAAATCATCAGCCAGCAAGGCGCTGACCCTTCCGCCGTCAGCTTCGACGCCGTGGCCGCCGGCCGCGCCCGCCAGGTGGACGCCGTGCTGGTCGATACCGCCGGCCGCCTGCACACCCAGGCGCACCTGATGCAGGAGCTGCAAAAAATCCGCCGCGTCGTCACCAAGGCCGACGCCACCGCCCCGCACGAAGTGCTGCTGGTCATTGACGGCAACACCGGCCAGAACGCGCTGGCGCAGGTCAAGGCCTTTGACGAGGCCATTCAGCTCACGGGCCTGATCGTCACCAAGCTCGACGGCACCGCCAAAGGCGGCGTGCTGGCCGCCATCGCCCGCGAAAAGCCCGTGCCCGTCTATTTCATCGGCGTGGGCGAAAAACTCGAAGACCTGCAAACCTTCAACGCCCGCGAATTCGCCCAGGCCCTGCTGGCCTGAAGGCCTGTTCAAAGCCTGGCCGCAAGGGGCCAAAAAAGCGCAGACGCCTGGGCCAGGCTTTTTTCGCATCCATCGGCTGTCTGCGGCGTGGGCGGCATTTCAGGCGGGGCCATGCGCAGTGGATGGATGGCACTTTTCAGCTCCTCTATCCATAGCATGATGTCCTGGAGGACATTGCGCGAAGAGGCATTTTGACCCTCTGAATTCGCTCCTGTTTTTGATTCAGCTTGACGGCGCAGGCTTGCCCGCCCCGGCTGGCGAAGCGGCGCGGCGGCCCCTTTTCCGCTGGCCTTCAGCAGCGCGCGCTGGCGGCAGGCAGGGCGGCGGCAATGGCGCTGCCGCTGGCCAGCGGGGCGCAGCCATCGGCAGGCGTGGCGGGCAAGGCAGATGAAGCGGAGGGCGGGCTGGCCGGGGCGAGGGCGGCGGGCATGTTGAAGGCGGCGCGCACGGCGGGCTGGGCGAGCAGCAGGCTGGTTTGACGGTAGATCCAGTCGTCGCCGCGCTGGGCGGGCGGCAGGGGCAGGTCCAGCCGCCAGACCATGCGGCCGGGCTGCCCGGCCATGACGATGACGGTGTCGGCCAGGGTGACGGCTTCCATCACGTCGTGCGTGATCATGAGCACGGCCAGCTGGCGGCGGGCCATTTCGGCCAGCAGCAGGCGGTGCATCTGGCCTTTGAGGCCGATGTCCAGCGCGGCAAACGGCTCGTCCATCAAGAGCAAATCCGGCTCCAGCACGAGGGCGCGGGCCAAGGCGGCGCGGCTTTGCATGCCGCCGGAGAGTTCGCCGGGAAACTGCGCCAGGGCGATGTCGTCCAGCCCCAGCGCGTGGCCCATGCGGCGGGCGGCGGCCAGGCGCGCGGCTTTGGGCGTGCGCCGCGCTTTCAGGCCCAGGGCGATGTTGCCGAGCACGGTTTGCCACGGCAGCAGGTGCGGCTGCTGAAAGAGCATGGCGCTGCGGGCAAAGCGGTTGTCAATCTGCCCTTCCTGCACGGTCAGCAGCCCCGCGCACAGGTGCAGCAGGGTGGTTTTGCCGCAGCCGGAAGGGCCGACCAGCGCGATGGCGCGGCCTGCGGGCAGGGTAAAGCCGATGTCTTCCAGCACGCTGCGGGTGGCCCAGGCGTGGTTCAGTTGCCTGACGGCGAGGGCGGCTTCAGGCGCGGGGGCGGGTGTGGACACGGGGGCCGTCATGCCAGCCCTTCCCGGCGCGCGCCCGCTTCGCGCCAGCGCTCGATTTCGCGCTTGACAGGCTCCAGCAGC